>SABI01000091.1 GCA_009929055.1 Spirochaetia bacterium
CTCTATACCTATATTTCTAAGATGGTGAGTGAGTGTAATGGAATTGAACTCATTTACTACATGGCTCTTCAACCCTCCTTATATGAAGATGCTATTAAACAGATTCAAATAGTTGATGCTAATTTAGCTAAGCTTTGTAAGTTTGAAAAGAAAATCATAGTTGAAAAACCTTTTGGCTTTGATTCAGAGTCTGCAAAGCGATATAACGATATTCTTCTCACCGCTTTTAGTGATAAAGAGATTTATCGAATTGACCACTATCTTGGTAAAGAATTTATGCAAAACCTTCTGTTATTAAGATTCCATAATGATATCATTCGAAGGATTTGGGATAACAGGTCAATAGAGAGTATTCAGATAATCTTTGATGAGACTCATGGGGTTGATCAGCGTCTAGGGTTTTATGAGAAAATTGGGGTAGTGAGGGATACTATTCAAAACCATATTATGCAGATTATTACCTACTTGACGATGACTGATCCTGCCACTCTTTCTCCTGAAGATATTGCAACAGAGAAGGTAAAGGTATTACGGGCAATTTCTCCGGTAACCGATTTTTATACAGGGCGCTATGAATCTCTGGGTGCTCATAGTGGGCATGTTGTCCATACGCCAACCTATGCTGCCCTCACTCTAAAGGTAAACACCTACTACTTTGCTGACATTCCTATCTATATCAGAACAGGAAAAATGCAAAAAGAGGCGACCTCTCTTATCTACGTAAAATTTAAAAACACAACAAAGAAAGTGATGAACGATGATAAGATTGGAGAAAATGGGGTGATTATCACCATACACCCAGAACTCACCATCGACATTAAGATGAACTTAAAAGAGCCCGACACAAACTGGAAATCAAAACCAGTTCGCTTTAGGTTTAATCAAGCAGAAACTTTTGGGGCAAATACCCCCGAAGCATATGAGCAGATAGTAAAGAAAATCTTCCAAGGTGATAAAAGTTTATTCCCTTCAATGAGAGAAATCAGCGAAGCATGGAGAATTGTTGAACCAATGCTTCATGAAGATAATCACATGGAAGTCTATCCTGTAAGAACCCTCCCCCGTTTTGTAAGTGAGATGGAAAGAAAGAACAATTTTACTTGGTTTAAAGAGTAGAGAAATAAAAAGGACCTCTTAAGAGAGTTTTCACTCTCCTTCGAGGTCTTTTTTATGTAATTAGTAATTATTCATCTAAAAGGCGCTTATCGCCACTAATTGCTTGAATCGGGGCAATGTTTTGAGTTACTTCAACAGTCCCTAGATATTCACCCTTCTCATCCCTTACTGCAAAGTAGCGAATATGAACATAGGCTGTACCAAGGTGGATATAAAACTCTGCCATGTCCCGCTTGTTGCTCTTAAATTCATCAAGAATCTTTGTCACCACATGTACTGATGCTGGTGGATGACAGTTCGTAACTTCTCTCCCAATGATAGCTGTGGTTCGTGGGAAAATTCTTTCATTTGACTGTGAGAAGTAGGCTACTTCATCATTCTTGTCGACAAAAGTGATATCTATTGGAAGGGTGTTGAGCACCTTGCTAAGAATGTCAGCAGTAAAGTGACCACTAGGAAGGGTAATAACACCGCTACTTACCCCAGGGGCAACTTCTTCTTTCTTAGCTCCTTCATCTTTCCAAGAAGGAACATTCTCTACATAGGAGTGATTAAACTCATCTAAGCCTTCATTAATTGTCCTCCAGTCATGAACATTAAAAACTTCACTTACCATAGGGATGAGTATTTCATTCTCTTTTGTAATCATCTCTATAATCTTCTCATTAGCAGTTCGTACTTGAGTCATGAAAAGATCTCGCTTGTGAGCATCTGGGCGAGGAGAATTAAGCATCTCTTCGAATGTAGAAATAGCCTCCTTAATCATTGCCCTTATTTCATCATCTACACCCCACATTACCTTTGGTGGAGCTGTAATACCGTATCTTTCCATGAGAGGGAACCAGAGATTCTCTTTTTTAGCATAATGGCTATCAATTTTCTTTAGCTCTTGTAGTTCAGATGTGAGTGTTGGGAGAACTTGTACTTCCCCTTTAGAGAGTCTTTCCATGTTAGAAGTAATATCATTCACTAACTTAGTGATATGTTCATTTTCTTTCTTCAAAAGCCACGCTGGATGGCCTAATATGTCATCAACCTTTTTTGACCCGTGAATTTCGGCAACAGAGCCATGTACTAATGCTGAGTGAACATCACAGAGGCGTTGCACTTCTTCAACACTCACTTCTCCAGCATCCATTAATTTCTTCTCAGCTGCAGCTATTTCATCAGCTCCAATTCCTTCAAATACTTCTCCAAATTCTTTCTTTACTGCTTCAAATTGTTCGCCATCGTGGAGCCTTTTAATCATATCTTTTAAAAGCTCACTTCTGTTGTCGCTATTTCTTATCTCTGCGCTCATGTGTATCTCCTTGTATCTATAATTTATCTATATTTTTCATCTCTTACTTTGTATATACTACAATATAGAAAAAAAAACAAGCTTGCCGTTGCAAATGCAACGAAAGCCTGTCTTGTTGTTAATATCTCTAGAAATTAGATAAACAATGCATCAATTTCCTTTTTATATTGTTCGGTAACTTTGTGCCTCATCACTTCTTGTTTGGCAGAAAGTTGTTCTCCGATTTTGAAGGACTGAGATGTGAGGGCAAACCGGGCAATATGTTCATATCCCTTTAATCCAGTTTTTGTACTCACTAGTTCATTGATTTCGCTTTGAATAAGGTTCTTTACTTCAACTAATCCTAATAAATCTCCTCGAGTCATGTAAGGTATATTGTTCTCTTTTACAAAAAGTTCAATTTGTTTTGTGTCGACCACAATAAGAGCTCCAAGATATTTTTTATCCTGTCCAACAACCATTACTTGCTCAATATATTCTGATTCACGAAGCTTTGCTTCTATTGGAATAGGTTCAATATTTTCACCACCACTAAGGACGATGGTATCTTTTGCCCTTCCTTTAATTGCATACTCACCCTTGTGGGTCCACATACCAATGTCGCCTGTATTGATGAACCCTTCTTTATCCATGATTGCTTTGGTGAGGTCATCTCTCTTATAGTAGCCCATCATCACCTGTTCACCTTTCGCCCAAATAACACCCTTCTCTCCAGGGCGCGCTAAAGAGCCATCTTCCTTGACAATCTTTATCTTAGTCTCTGGAAGAGGGGCAACAGTTTCGGGCACTTGGTGACTTATCTTTCTCAATCCTATAACAGGAGCTGTTTCAGTTAGGCCGTATCCGTCAAGTAAAGTTACTCCAATTGCTTTAAAGAATTTATCGATTGGGGCGGGTAATGAACCTCCGCCACTGACTCCTGCTCTAAAGTTATTTCCAAATTTCTTTTTAATGGTATTGAACACCAATACATCCCCTAATAATTTAAAAGGGGTGAGGATTACTAATAGTATTACCCCAATAAGTAAATCTAAGGGGTAAAAACGTTTTTTAAACTGAGGTTTGGTGTTTGTTACAAGGTTTAAAGCATTTGTGTGATGAGCTCCAATAAAGACAAAGAAATGGAACAAGGATCTTGCAACAATACTTTTTGTTTTTACATTTTGATACACTCCAGCTTTCACTGCTTCCCAAATTCTTGGAACTGAACCCATCCATTGTGGATTTACCCTTTGTAGGTCAACTAACATAATCTTTCCAATTGGTTTTGAATAGACTACCGTAGATGCTTGGTCAATAATTACATACTGTAAAATTCTTTCAAAAGAGTGCCATACAGGGAGAACACTTAACCATCTCTCTCCCTTTTTGAAGTCAATTACTTTAGGTAATTGTTCTAATTGGAAGGTAAAGTTTCTGTGACTTAACATTACTCCTTTTGGCTCTCCTGTTGTTCCACTTGTAAAGATAATTGTAGCTAAGTCACTACTTTTCCCTTTTGCAATCTCTTTTTCTATCCTTGTTGGCTCTTTTTTAAGTTCTTCAGAACCCTTTTCTATAAGAGAGTTAAAGGTAAGAATACTTACCCCCTCTGGGACTTTTCCTTCTAGTAGGGACGTATGGTGTGATGAGTCCATTACTACTAGAGTTTTTAATTTTGGAAGACTTGGGAGAATAGCAAGGATTTTTTGTAATTGATCTTCATTTTCTACAAATGAGAGAGAACACTCACTCACATCTAAAATGAATTTCAATTCGTTAGGCATTGCATCTCTTCCACGAGGGACATCAACTGCCCCTAGAGCAAGAATTGCATTATCGGCAAGTAACCACTCTTTACGGTTGTCACTAATGAGTCCTACGTTATCACCCCGTTTTACATTAAGTAAAAGCAAGGCTTGGGCGAGTTGATTCACTTGAGTGTAAAAATCTTTATAGGAAACAGATAAAAAGTTTCCATTATCATCTTTATACATTTGAATACTATTAGTTGGATAGTTAGTACTGATCTCTTTTAATAATTGGGGAATTGTTTGATACATCAATATCTCCTTTTGTAATAATAGTATTCAATATTTACTTATTTTGAATAAATGTCAAGATAAATAAACAGCATAACTCTATTTATGGTAATTAAGTAGGTATTTTTATTGTAATTATTCCATTTTTGTTCAACGAGTTAAACTTGACAGTAATAGTAGAAAGTGTCAAACTAAATTTAGTTGGTAAGAAATTACGAAATATTCTTACTTAGTGATACTTACAATATAAGGTGGAAAGATGAAACATATTGTGTCGTTGAATACCGAAAGATGTAAAGGATGTTATGTTTGCGCTTCGCACTGTCCCAAGGGGTGCCTTACTCCAGGAAGTGTTATAAATAATTCAGGATATATTGCAATTGAGAGGGTAGAGACAGCAGATTGTATTGGCTGTGGCCTTTGTGTGTTAGCTTGCCCAGAACCAAGAGCCTTGACTATTCTTGTCTCAAAAGAGGTCTCCTGATGACTAAAAGATTACTTAAAGGAAATGAAGCAGCCGTACTAGGCGCCCTCATGGGGGGATGTACTCACTTTTTTGGATACCCTATCACTCCAGCGAGTGAAATTGCTCAAGCGGCATCGTTCTATTTTACAAAAGCTGGAAGAGTTTTTCTTCAAGGTGAAAGTGAAGTAAGTGTAATTAATATGATTTATGGAGCTTCTAGTGCTGGTAAGAGGGTAATGAGTGCAAGTAGTGGTCCTGGAATTGCTTTGATGAGTGAAGGGTTTTCCTATCTAGCTGGGGCAAGATTACCAAATGTAGTTATTGACATGCAGCGAGCTGGGCCAGGACTAGGAAATATTTGGCCAGAACAGAGTGATTATAATATGGTTGTAAAAGGGGGAGGGCATGGAAACTATAAAAACATTGTCCTTGCTCCTGCAAGTGCCCAAGAGATGTACGATTTTACTAAGATAGCTTTTTCCTATGCTGATACCTACCGTATGAGTGTAATCATTCTAGGTGATGGCTATATCGGGCAAGTGATGGAGAAAGTCGAAATTGATGGAGAGGTTGAACACACAAAGAGAAAAGATTGGGCTGTATATGGAGATAAAGAGAGTAGAGAGAACTTGATAAGTTCCATTTATATGAGCCCAGCTCTTATGAGTCAACATAACCAACTCCTTCAAGATGTCTATAAAAAAGTTGAACAAGAAATTGTCGATTTTGAAGAGGTAAACACAGAAGATGCCCAAGTTATCTTTATTACCTATGGAATTGTCTCTAGAATATGCCACTCAGCTGTTCAAAAGCTGAGAGCTCTAGGAATAAAAGCAGGAATGTTGCGCCTTATTACCTTATTCCCATTTCCTAAAGAAAAAATTCTTTCCTTTGCAACTCATAAAACTCCCCTTATCGTTGTTGAGCTAAGTAATGGCCAAATGATGGAAGATGTCATATTGAGTACTAGATACCTTACCAAAATCATCCCTTTCTTAAGAATGGGAGGAGAAATCCCAACAGTAAAAGAGCTTGTTGATTTTACCTCCTTAACAGTAGGAGTCTCTAAAAAGGAGAATATGTGATGGAACAATACGTACCAAAGATACAAACAAGTAGCGTCCTTTATAATGAGTATAAGAGAAAAGAGGGAGATAAAGAGAATACCCACTACTGCCCGGGATGTGGTCATGGAACTATTCAAAAGATGATTGCTCAGGCAATTGAAGAGTTGGATATTCAAGACAGGGTGATTTTTTTGTCTCCTGTGGGATGTTCAGTATTTAGCTACTACTATTATGATACTGGTAATATTCAATGTTCTCATGGAAGAGCTCCTGCTGTAGCTACTGGGGTAAAAAGATCCTTAGAGGATGCTATAGTTATTAGCTACCAAGGAGATGGAGACTTAGCAGGAATTGGGATGACTGAGATTATCCATAGTGCTAATAGGAATGAACATATTACTGTTTTTTTTATCAATAATGCCACCTATGGGATGACAGGGGGGCAAATGGCCCCTACAACCCTTATAGATGAAAAAACCCTTACGACTCCTTTTGGAAGGGATAGAGAGAGAGATGGAGAGCCTATACGGATGGCTGAGGTTATATCTTCTCTTAGCGGCCCTGTGTATGTTCAGCGATGTGCAGTCTCTAGTACAAAAGAACTTCTTAACACTAAAAAAGCAATTGAAATTGGTCTTAAAAACCAAGTAAATAAGTTAGGATTTTCTTTTATTGAAATTCTTTCACCATGTCCTACTAACTGGAAGATGAATTCTTTAGATTCAAGAGAATATATCGACTCTGTAATGAAAAAGTTTTATCCAGTTGGACTTTTTGTTGATAAAAGAGAAGAATCCTCACCGTATAAGGGCTCTTCATTTCCTCTTTTGGATGATAGAGAGCTTAAAGAGCTCATTTCACCAACACAAGAAATTCAAGAATTCGAACCGATTAACATTCCTTCTCAGGTAGCTGTTGCTATTACAGGCTTTGGAGGGCAAGGAATTCTCTCTGCTGGAACGCTCCTTGCTCATGCAGGGCTTAGTCATAATTTAGAAGTTTCTTGGCTTCCCTCCTATGGCCCTGAGATGAGGGGAGGCAAAGCAAGTGTTACTGTCATGCTTTCAAATGAATCAATAGGATCTCCATTAATAGAGTCAATTGATTACCTCCTTGCGATGAATGGACCTTCGCTTCATCACTTTGCCCCTATGGTTGAGAAGGGAGGAGTCATTATTATAAATAGTTCACTCATTGATGAGGAAATCTCTATTGAAGGGGTCAATATCTATTATATTGATGCAACACAAATAGCCCAAGAAGAAAACATGAGTTCGGCTAGTTCTGTTGTTATGCTCACAGCCCTCTCTTATGTGAGTGGGATTGTCTCAATTGACTCATTAATAGCTGCTTTACCTCATTCTTTGAAAAAGAGAGAGTATGTAGAGAAAAATACTACCCTCATCCATAAAAGCATTGCTCAATTAGAAGAGAAATATGGGGACAGAGTATAGATAGCATGTAGCATTTTTGACTCACTTATGGTAATATGTATGTCATAAGTGAGTTGTATGCAAGATAAATGGTCAAACCAAATAACAGAAAATTCTCCCTATTGTATTGCCCATGTTCGTATTATTACTAAAAAAGATAACGAACCTGTTGATTATACCTATGTCAATGTAAACAAAGCTTATTCTACATTTATTCAATTAAGTCACGACCAAATAGTAGGGAAAAGAGCATTAGAATTATCAAAAAGAATCACCTCTGGCGGTTTTGATTGGCTCTCTTTCTTAGCAAGAGTTGCCCTCTACAAAGAATTCGATGAAACTACTCAAAAGGTAAGTGATGATGGTAAGTATATACACATCGTCGCTTATCGAGTGGGGGAAAAAGAAGTTGCCTTTAGTTTCATCGATGTTACAAAAGAGGTGAGCCAGTTACAGCTACATGAACAATTATTTAATCTCACACCCACTCCTGTGATAGTTTTATCTCCGGAAGGAATCATCTTAAGAGTCAACCAAGAATGGCAAACCTTATTTGATTATCAACCACAAGAGATGGCTCATAGGAATATGTATGATTTTATTCATCCTGATGACCAACGCAATGTAAAAACATGCATGCGCAGAATTGAAAAAGAGGGCAATACGTGTTCAGTTGCCACAAGAATTCGTTCAAATGATGGATCCTATAAAGAAATCTTTTGGAGAGCACACCATACCCATACTTATATTTTGGCAGCAGGAGTTGATCTTTCCTTTATAAAGAAAAATGAGAGGGCATTGCAAAGGCAATTAGATTTGCAAAACATGTTTATGGAAACAACTGTAAGTGGCTTTTCTCAGATGATGCTTGATGAACCTATTGACCCCCTTACTATTACTGACTCTCACTTAGATATTGATGAATATTTAAAGAGTGAAAGAATTGTGAGTGTCAATGATGCCTTTGCAAACCAGTATCATACAACAAAAGAAATACTGTTAGGAAAAACTGGATATGAACTTTATAAAGATGACCTTAATTCTGGAAGAAGTAATTTTATAGAAAGTGTAAGATTAGGAAAATTAAGTGGCGAATTCCATATGAAGTTAGTTGATGGAACTACTTCTTGGTTCTATGCCGATATTACCACATTAAAAGATAGTAAAGGACGAATTGTAGGGCACATGATCTTACAAATTGATATAAATGCCCGTAAGAAAGTAGAATTCGAATTAAATAGAAGTGAGACTCAATTTCGCCTTTTAAGTGAATATGCCTCTGATATGATTTGGTCGTATAATTTTCACAAAGGTAACTTTTCTTATGTTTCCCCTGCAATTATCAATATTTTAGGATGGACCCCTGATGATGTTATCCAAGGGGATTACACAAGATATCTCTATGAAGAAGATTTAATCAAAGTAAAAAAGCAAATTTTGTTGTGGGCTATCGAGTACCGTAAGAGTAAATGTGTAAATAAGAAATGGATATTACAACTTCGACACTATACAAAAAAAGGGACTCTCGTGTGGATAGAGAGTGCAATCAACTTCAAAGAATACCCTGATAGTCTCATTGAAGTGATTGGGGTTTCAAGAGACATTTCAGATAAGAAAAAGGCTGAAGCAGATCTCGTTTATTCCAGCTACCACGATCAGCTTACCAAGGTATTTAACCGACGCTATGTAAATGAACAAGTAGAACTCCTTATTCATCAAAAAGCTTTCCCCCTTTCCATTATTACCTGTGATGTAAATGGCTTGAAGCTTACCAATGATGTGTTTGGCCATTCTGTAGGAGATGCGCTACTACGTAACACAGGCTCTCTTTTGCAAAGCTTCGCTGGCAAGTTAGATCTTGTTGCCCGTGACGGGGGGGATGAATTTCTAATGCTCCTTCCTTATACTTCTCGAGAACAAGCTCAAAAAATTATGACAAAAATTAAAAAAGAAAGTGAAACTATCTATGTAGGTAAAACCTATTTATCCCTTTCTTTAGGTCTTTCAGTTATGGAAAACGAAGATGATTCGTATATCGATA
>SABI01000092.1 GCA_009929055.1 Spirochaetia bacterium
CAATAATGACACGGCCCCCTTTGACGAGGATACTGGCCGTGTGTTATAGTAACTAGGCAGGTCTTTTCTACCTGCAAATCCATCAAAACGGTTTCGTTATGAGACAAGGAGAACGATTGGCTACTAAAGAACTGAGAACTAACCGACAGATTAGAGCACGAGATGTTCGTGTTATCGATGCTGATGGCAATCAATTGGGAGTTATTACTACCCAAAGTGCTATTGAAATGGCAGAGGGAGTGGGACTTGACCTTGTAGAAGTATCCCCAAATGCAAATCCTCCGGTATGCAAAATAATTGATTACGGTAAATATCGGTATGAACAAGAAAAGCGTACTCGTGAAGCAAAGAAGAATCAAACGGTTATAAAACTTAAAGAGATTAGAATGCAACCTAAAATTGAAAGCCATGATATGGAATTCAAGACAAAAGCCATTGGGGATTTTTTGTTAGAAGGTAATAAAGTAAAAATCTCTGTTCGATTCCGTGGTCGAGAACTTGCTCACACAGAGCTTGGTAAAGTTGTATTAGACAATATTCTTAACTTATTAAGTCAAAGAGAAGAAGTCTCATTCAATTTAGATAGACCTGCTATGATGGAAGGAAGGATGATGAGTCTCATCGTCAGTCCTGCTAAAACGAAAAAATAAAACTACTATATCCCCGTTATTGGGATGTAAATAAAAGTAGCTCCAAGGGGATCTTGTTCCTTGAGAGCACAAAGAGGTGTATATGCCAAAAATGAAAACAAGAAAATCCGCTGCTAAGCGGTATTCGGTCACCGGGACTGGAAAGGTTCGCTACAAGAAGCAAGGCCTCCGTCATATTCTCACAAAGAAGTCCACAAAGCGTAAGAGAAGTCTTCGTCATACTGGTATTCTCAGCGATGCAGAAGTTAAGAAAGTAAAAGTCTTACTTCCGTACCAATTTTAAGGAGAGGATGATAAGATGCCAAGAGCAGTAGACGGAACAAAACACAAGGATCGAAGAAAGAAGATTTTGGATCAAGCTAAGGGATATTGGGGACGAAGAAGTACCAACTATCGAATAGCAAAAGATGCAGTTGCAAAAGCAGGACAGTATGCTTATCGCGACAGACGTAATCGAAAAAGGGAATTTAGAGCTCTTTGGATTGCAAGAATTTCAGCTGGTGTACAATCTGAAGGATTAAACTATTCCACTTTTATGCACGGCTTAAAACTTGCTAACATTGAGATTAACAGAAAAGCACTATCAAACATGGCTATTGAAGATAAAGAATCATTCAAACAATTAGTAGACCAAGTTAAAGTAGCCCTTTCTTAATCTTATAAATGCCTCTATAAGGAGATGTTCATTATGACGACATTGGACAAAGTTCAGTTACTAGAACAGCGAATAATCAAGGCTGCTATACTGATAAGAAACCTTGAAAAAAGAAATGAAGAGATGCAAGATGAGATAGATGTACTTTCTACCCACAATGAAGAATTGCAAAAATATACTGAAACATTCAGTGCTGATGCTAAACTTATTGAAGATAGTATTTCTAATGCTCTTAGACAACTTGACACTATTGAAGGTCTTGATGATATTGAAATTATGGATGCCTTATCGGGCGATTTAGAAGAAGCAGACAAATTCACTAGTGGAACTGGGTTTGAAATAAACGAAGTCTCATTAGATGACCTTGTTCGCTAATCCTTTTTTATTACTTATCTAACGGAACCCTTAACCGGTTCCGTTTTTTTTATCATTATGATAGCATGTAGATAAGATTAATCAGACGAAAGGTAAAAAGACCTTGCCTCTGGTTAATGAATTATGCTAATACTATTGGCCTGCGGTGAGTGCGAAGAGACAATTCTCTTGGCTCAACCAAAAAAAATTGGGATTCGGTATAGGTAGGTTGAATTGCTTCCGGGAAGGAAACTTCCTTTTAAGGGAACAGGATGCCCTCCACCAAGAGTCCCCCTTGAACCTAAGGTTCAAGAGATTACCCTCCAAGTGCCACCGCAGTCCTTTTTTAATTGGGAAACATTGATGAAACAAGAAGTTACAACCACTTACCACACACATTTAGAAGATATTGTATTTATTACCCTCTCTTTGGAAGTAAAACCACAAAATAAAGAATTTATTATTAACCCGCTCATTCCAGTACCAGTTCAACTGCAAGATGGAAAAGATCATATAGAGGCTGATAGCGGAGTCTCACTTGCTATGCTCGCGAGTGGCCTCATTAAAACGATTGCTTATAATGAAGAGCATGAGAATCTTCAGTACTTCAAAGACCTCCTCATTGCGATTCAGCCAGATGTGGTAAAAGAACTACAACTTGGAGCAATGAGTAAAGCGAAATCAGGGGAAGTTGATTTTGCAATTGAACTCACACTTGCAGCTGTTCATCTCAACAACCAGATTCCAGAATTATTTGTTAATTTAGCTACCCTCTATGCAACAAAAGCTAAAAGTGCCCTAGACAGGGAAGATAATGAAGAGTATGACTCTTACACCTTTAAGCAATTAGATATTCTAAAGAAGGGAGTCATCACACACCCATTATCTCACATATTACTTAGTGAATATGGTCTTGTTCACCTCTTTCTTACAAATGATGATATTGCCCTTGAGTATCTTACAAAATACTTAAAAGTAGCACCAAAAGATGAAAAGCGAGAAATCATTGAGAAAAAAGTTGTTGAATTACAGCAACAAGCCGATAGCGAACAAACATTGCAAGAAGCTTTTGATGAGATGCAACTTGGAAACGATCAGACTGCCCTTACTCTCATCAATACGTTCTTAGAACTCAATACACAAAACTGGTCTGGCTATTTTATTAAAGGATGGGCTCTTCGTCGCCTAGGTCAATACAAAGAGGCCCAAGAGGCTTTCCTTAAAGCCCTCTCTCTTGGTGCAAGAAATGCAGACATCTATAATGAACTCTCTATATGTGCCCTTGAAACGGGAGAGAGAGAGCTAAGCAAAGACTATTTAGATATTGCCTTAGAACTTGAAGAGGATAATATTACTATTCTTAGCAACTTAGTTCTCCTTTTAATGCAAGATGAACAATACAATAGAGCAGCTGACCTCATCCTAAGGGCTAAACTAATTGATAGTAATGATCCTCTTATAATCGAATTAACAAAAGAACTTCTTGATCGTAGCGGTATTGATCTAAGTGAAGAGGATATAATTGATGGCTAGTAGCATCTCTTTTCGCTGTAACACAGTTGAAGAGACTCAAAATTTAGGCATATCTATTGGTAAAAAATTACATAGTGGAGACCTTGTCTCATTAAGAGGTTCCCTTGGGGCTGGAAAAACAATCATAGCCAAAGGGATTGCTCTTGCTTTAGAAATTGAAGAGGCAATAGTGAGTCCCACATTTACATTAATTCAAGAATATAGTGGCACTCTCCCTCTCATTCATATGGATGTATATAGGATTGATGGAGTAGAAGAGTTTGATGGAATTGGTGGAGAAGAACTTTTATATCAAAAAGGGGTTACCCTCATCGAGTGGAGTGAAAAAATTGATGAAATTCTCCCTCCTCACACTATTTATGTTTCTATTGAGATAGGATTAGATCAAGAGAGGATCATCACCATTAAAGGATTAGAAGTATGATAACGTTAGCAGTTGATAGCTCCCATGACACTCTTCATCTTGCCCTTAAAGGAAAGGATGTTCATTATTCTATCTCTTTTACTATTAGAAGGCGTTATACAGAAGAGTTAATGAATGAAATAGAGTTAGCATTACTCAAATGTTCTCTTACATTTAAAGATCTCGACCTCCTTGTCTGCTCTAAGGGACCTGGCTCTTTTACCGGGCTCAGGGTTGCAATGTCTTCTATTAAAGGGATTTCTCTTGCTTTAGGAATTCCCTATGTGAGTGTTTCAACTCTCGAAACATATGCGTATCCCCTACTTTATGCACATAGCCCAGTTCTTGTCCTTCTTGATGCAAAAAAACAACGTTATTATGGGGCAATCTTTGATAAAGGAGAGAGAGTAACAGCCGATTTAGACCTTACAATAGAAGAGATATGTAACTTAGTCACACACTATGACTCTCTCATACTAAGTGGCCCTGATAGCATAGAAGCAAAAAGTAAGATTGATACTATTAAAGATAAATTTGCTATTTTTCCTCATCTTATACTAGATAATCTACAAAATAGGGAGTATGGACCCGCTCTGATTGCCCTCGGAGAAGCCCTATATGCACATTCAGGGGAAGATGATATTTCTAGTGGCCCTACCTATGTACGTTTAAGCGATGCTGAAGTATCTTTAATAGAGAAAATAAACAATAATAAAGAACATAAAGAGGAATCCCATGAGCAAAAATGAAGAGAAAGTAGACATAATTATTATAGGGGGAGGCCCTGCAGGATTATCGGCAGCCCAATATGCTTCCAGAGCTAACCTAAAAGCACATGTATTAGAAGAGATGGCTCCTGGTGGAACTACACTGCTTGTCGAGGATTTAGAAAACTATCCAGGATTTGACGAACCAATTAGTGGCTTTGAATTATCTGATAAATTTGCAAAACAAGCTGAAAAATTTGGAGCTAAAATTGTTCTCACCACAGTTGAAGCTATCACTCACCATAGTGATGGTGCTTTTAATGTTAAAACTAGTGACGGTGAATATAATATCCCTGTCGTAATTATGGCCACAGGTGCAAAAAAGAAAGAAATCGGTGCCCCTGGAGAAAAAGAATACCAAGGAAGGGGTGTCTCTTATTGTGCTACATGTGATGGTCCTTTTTTTAGAAATAAAAAAATTTTGGTTGTAGGAGGAGGAGATAGTGCTGTTGGTGAATCTCTTTTCCTTTCGAAAATTAGTGATAAAGTAACAATTATTCATAGAAAAGATCGTTTTCGAGCTCAAAGGAGTTTAGCCAGTATGGCTGAACACGACCCGCACATTGAAACGCGGTTTATGACAACTCTAAATGAGATTATGGGGGATGGAACAAAGGTAACTAAAGTATCTTTACATGACATGATAGAAGATAAAGATTATGAAGAAGAATTTGATGCTGTCTTTGTATTTATTGGGGCAATTCCTAAAACTTCTTTAGTCCCATTTGCTGCAGCTGATGATGATGGGTATCTTATTACAAACGAATTAATGAGAACAAATATTCCAGGACTTTATGCAGTTGGAGATGTAAGGAACGGGCCATTCAAACAAATAATCACAGCAGCAAGTGATGGTGCAATTGCAGCTCACGCTGCAGCTGAATATATTGATGAATTAAAAGGGCAAGTTTACGAATAGCAAAGCCTTTAGATAAAAGCACCTTTTTTAAGGTGTTTTTATTATAATACACAAATTTTATATCTATAAGCCCATTTTCTCTTTCTACTATGAGAGTTTGGTGCACCTCTTCCTTTATGAATATATCCTTGCTATATCATATAAATGATGCGAATTTCCTTGACCTTTCAACATGTTCAATGGTGTAATTGACCTATGAGAATATTAATGATAAGTAGTGAAGCAGTCCCCTTTTCGAAATCAGGGGGATTAGCAGATGTAGCATCATCTCTTTCAATCGCATTAAGTGAACTAAATAATGATGTCCGCCTCATCATCCCTAACTATGGAATAACTGATTCTTCTTCATTTACTAGGCTAGGTACAAGCCTTGAAATTCCATTAGCAGGAAAAATAGAACAAGTAGATATCTTATTTAAAAAGATGAAAGAAGTAAGTGTTTACCTTATTGATCACCCGTTTTTTTCAGAGCGAAAAGGGATCTACGGGAACACCTCTTTTACCCCCTATCCTGATAACCTCTTACGCTACACCCTCATGAGTAAAGTAGCCTTAGCCCTCCCCATGGTTATAAATTGGATTCCTCAAATTCTCCACTGTCATGATTGGACTACTGGATTTATCCCCTATATGGCAAAACAAGATAAGCAGTATATCCATACAACCACAGTATTCACTATTCATAATCTTGCTTATCAAGGAGAGTATCCTAGACTCGACATGCTCCTTTCTGACATGAAAATTGATTCTAGTATGCTTTTTAACAATAGTATTGACTCCCGTGTTAACATGCTTAAGACTGGATTAGTACACGCTGACATCATTACTACAGTGAGTCCAACATATGCCAAAGAAATTCAAGGTGAGGAGCAAGGATGTCACCTTGACTTATTATTGAAAAATAAGAGTAATCGACTATTTGGGATTTTAAATGGAATAGATTTAGATGAATGGAATCCTGAGACCGATGGACTCCTTGATTACCATTTCTCACCCCTTCATATGGAAAACAAAGCAGTTCTTAAAGAACAAATTCAAAAAAGATTTAATTTACCTATCAAAGCTGATGTTCCTATTATTAGTATGATAAGTAGGATTGCTGAACAAAAAGGATTTTATGAACTGACACAAGGTTCTCCTAGCCCTTTAGAGCAAATGATAACTGAATTAAATGTTCAAGTAATTATTATAGGGACAGGAGACCGAGATCTAGAAGATAAACTTATAGCTCTTAGCCAACTACATGAAAACTTATCGGTAAACTTGATCTTTAGCAATGAAGCTGCCCATTTAGTTGAGGCAGGAAGTGATTTCTTCTTAATGCCAAGTCGATATGAACCATGTGGACTTAACCAAATGTATTCAATGCGTTATGGAACAATAGTAATAGCACGTAAAACAGGAGGACTCGCTGACTCAATTATTGATGTACAAGAAAGTAATGGAACAGGATTTTTATTTAACGAAATATCGGGAAGCGCAATGTTTGAGTCTGTACAAAGGGCTGTTTCATTGTACTATGAAGATAGACAAGAGTTAGAGGCGATAAGAAAAAGAGGAATGGAAGTAGATTTTTCTTGGACTAATTCGGCTCTTGAATACATGAAAGTATATAACACAATTATAAAGGGGTAATATAATGGGAAAAAGGAAAGCAATCGCAATTGTACTAGGTGGAGGTAAAGGGACTCGTCTTTATCCTCTGACTAAAGATAGATCTAAACCAGCTGTCCCATTTGCCGGGAAATACAGGTTAGTAGATATCCCAATCTCTAACTGTATCAATAGTGGTATCAAACAAATTTACATTCTAACTCAATTTAACTCTGCTTCGCTTCATAACCATATAGCAAACACCTATATATTTGATTCATTTAGCAATGGATTTGTAGAAATTCTTGCAGCAGAACAGACGTATCATAATAACGATTGGTACCAGGGAACAGCAGATGCAGTAAGGAAAAACTTGAAACACTTTGCCGACCAAAATGCCGACTATTATATTATTCTTAGTGGAGATCAATTGTATCGAATGGACTTTGACCATATGCTTCAAACACACATCGACAGTGGTGCCGTTCTTACTATTGCTGCAAAAACTGTAAGTAGACCTGGGGCGACAGGACTTGGAATCATTGGTGCTGATGATGATGGCATTATTCAAAAGTTCTATGAAAAACCAGCACCAGATGTTGATATAACAGATTATAAGATATCATCAAAATTATTAAAGAAATCAATTAAAGCTGAAGCATCGAGTGAAAATGAATACTTAGCATCAATGGGTATCTATATTTTTAGTGCTCGAAGGATGGAAGAGATACTTGAAACAAATCCCTCGGCTGACTTTGGTAAAGAAATTATTCCTAGTGTAATTAAAAACGAAAAAGTAGCCGCCTACGTATTTGATGGGTTCTGGGAAGATATTGGAACCATCAAGGCTTTCTATGACCTTAATATTGACTTAGCTTCAGTTACCCCTGCATTTAATTTCTATAATGAAGAAATTCCAATTTATACTCACAGAAGGCATCTACCTGCCACAAAAGTGAATTTCTGTAACATAAGTTGTTCCCTTACTTCAGAAGGATCTATCATCACTAATGCTTATATAGTGAACTCAATCATAGGTGTACGAACCCTTATTGAAAGTGGCGCTTCCCTCGATGGAGTATATTGCATGGGGGCAAGCCATTACGAATCGGAAGAAGAGAAAGCTGATAACGCTAAGAAAAAGATTCCAAACATTGGAATTGGAAGAGCTACTATAATCAGACGAGCTATTATTGATCAAAATGCAAGAATTGGTGATGGCTGTAGAATAGGAATTGATGATCTGCCAAGAGAAGAGGGCGATTATGCTAATTACTCAATCCATGATGATATTATTGTAATTCACAAAAATGCGATAATTCCACATGGAACTATTTTATAATCTAGCTTTTTTCTCGATAGAGGTGCTCAAGTTTTGAGCACCTTTTTTATGCAAAAGAGAGGTTCGCTAACACAGATCGAACAGATTCATACTCATCATTCATAATAAGTAGAAGCATCTCCTCTAAGGTTACCCACCGATACTCTCTCTTGCTTTTAATCTTCATCTCATCTAAGTCATCATAATCGATCCAGTATGCTTCAAGGAGCTGTATCACCCCATTCTTTTTGACATCAAATGTACAAATAGACTCTTTTTGTTCCACCTTCAATGAAAAATCTTTCAAAAAGAGGTGTTCGAGAATGTGAGATCCTTTCTCACTCCAATGGGCAGTTTTATGGGGAAATTCCCATACATCCTCTTCTTCATTCTTATTTCGAACAACTACATAACTTCCACTTTTAAAAAGAACTCCAACCATCAGAATTTTCTCATAACGTTTGTGTGTTTGATTCTCTTTCACAAAAGGACTCCTTGTGGGAATAAGAGGTGAAGTAAGATTACGAGAGAAATAAAAAATCCAATATTTCGTTTATGCGTTTCTATAAGAGAGTGAGTTTTATCCATCATGTCGCCACTACTTTTCTTCTTTGACTCTTCATCTTGGGAATCATTTTTCTTACTCTTATGATTATTCAACATAATAATCAAATAGATAAGAAAGATTGTAAGAGAGAGCAACACAAAAAATTCACCAAGAAGAATTGGACCTGGGGGTATTGGGAAAAATATGTTTAATATAATGACAACAGTAACTAACATAATAAAAATGAGGGTAATAATACTTTTTGACTCTACATAGTTTCTTGTCTTTAACAGGATGATGTATTTCCATCCATAATAGTCTGCAAGAAAAACCATAACCGAAATAATGAGGGTAACCATTGTAATAAAATAGAGTTGAATCATACCTTCTCTTCTCTCTCTTTATAGGCAAGTCCTATGTGGGTAATAAGAAGCTCAACGTCAAACCATCTCGAGCTTTCTCTTGCTAAGACGCCTGCTCTTTGGTGGATAAGAACACCGTTTAAAGCACTTTGTATAGGACTATATCCTCGTGAGAGGAAAGAAGCAATAATCCCAGTTAAAGCATCTCCACTTCCTGCTACACCGAGAGCATTGTTTGAGCCATCTACAACAATAGGGATAAAGGTACTATCTGTCCCATCTACTATCCACACTACATGGCTTTTATAAACAAGTACTGCATGAAGTG
>SABI01000093.1 GCA_009929055.1 Spirochaetia bacterium
AGAAGGCGATCATGGCCCTCCCCATGATTTTCATTATAATGTGTGGCGATATCGATATTTCTATTGCCAGCATTATTGCCCTTGTTGCTTATGCAGTTGGTACTGCGGCCTCTTTTGGAGTTCCTATCATTGGTCTCTTTGCTATTGGTTTAGTTGTAGGGACTGTCGCTGGCTTTATAAATGGGTTTCTTATCACCACTTTCGATATGCCCCCTATAGCTGTGACATTAGCAACCCAATCAATTTATCGTGGTATTGCACAAGCAGCTCTTGAAGAGAGAGCTATGACAAGCTACCCAGATGGATTTGGTTATTTTGGACAAGAATTTATTAAAAACACTGTTATTCCTTTTGAACTAGTCCTTTATTTGGTCCTTGCCCTCATAATGGGGCTCATCCTTCATAAAACAAGTTATGGAAGGCGCATATTCGCTATTGGAAATAGCAAACAAGCTGCTCTTTTTAGTGGGATAAAAGTACAAAAGGTGAGAATAATGAATTACACCCTGATGGGTTTCTTTTCCGGAATCGCTGGAATTTTGCTCACTAGTAGAATTCTAAGTGCTCGAAGTAATATTGCTACAGGATGGGACTTAGAGGTGATTACCCTTGTCGTGTTGGGGGGAGTCTCAATAAGTGGAGGCAAGGGATCTTTGTATGGAGTAGTGGTAGCCTCTTTCTTAGTTGGATACTTAAAATTTGGAATGGGACTATTAAAACTCTCTGGTACTATCATGACAATTGTTATTGGAACCCTTCTTATTTTTGCAGTACTCCTTCCTCGATTACTCGATGGGTATAAGAACAAAAGAAAAATGCTGAAACAACAAGCTCAAGCAATATTGCAATCGACTCCAGGAGTGTAAAAGAGATGATTCGTAAAGCTTTTATCATGAAACTCAAAAAAGGATATGAGAAAGAGTACAAGAGACGACATGAACAAATATGGCCCGAATTAAAAGAACTTTTAAAAGAGCAAGGGGTATATGATTATTCTATATTCCTTCATGAAGATTCTTCAACCCTTTTTGCAGTCCAAAAAAATAGTTCACTTAAAGGGTCTCAAGACTTAAAAGATAACCCTGTTATTCAAAGATGGTGGGCTTATATGAAAGATATCATGGAAACACACGAAGATAATTCTCCCGTCTCTATAGAACTTGATGAAGTATTTTATCTTCCATAAATAACCTCTATTTTGTCATATAAGTTGAAGTACTTTATGAGTTCCTAATTATTTATCTGAATTAGGAGCTTTTTTGCTTGCCTTTATCCTCCACCTTGATACTATAGGTATATACACAAGGAGAAGCCGATGAAGGACAAGGGGACATACACACTCATTGCACTACTAAATACAATTACCCTCATAATGACGATTACTGTCAATGCGCTTGCCAATATTCTTCCTATAAATGGACAACAGACAGGAACTATTTCAGATAACATTCCAAATCTATTTGCTCCTATAGGTTCAACCTTCATTATATGGGGTGTTATCTATATAAGTTTATTTTTGAGTGTAATTTATCAACTTATTATTCTAGGAAATAAAGAGAAGAGGGATAGACTCGCAGTTTTTGGCCCCTACTTCATCTATGCCAACATCTTTAATGGAGTGTGGATATTCGCTTGGCACTACCTCCAAATTCTTCCATCCCTCATTATCATGCTCTTGTTGCTCGTTTCACTAATTATCCTTTATGTAAGAATTACGAAAGTTGAATTAGATCTCTCCTATAATATGTTGATTAAATTCCCCATAAGTATCTATCTAGGTTGGGTGACAATCGCAACAGTTGCCAATGTAACAGCTCTATTAGTTACCATTAACTGGAATGGATTTGGTCTCTCTCCTATGTGGTGGACTATTATCGTCATTGCTGTTGCCGCAATTATCAACAGCCTTGTTTCAATTTCAAAACAAGACATTTGGTTTGCAATAGTAGGGGTGTGGTCACTCTATGGAGTGTGGCAAAAAAGGGGACTTGAACTTAATGAAGTCAATACAACTATCCAATATGCTGCCCTTATTGCCATTGCTTTTATATTCATAAGTATAATTATTACCCTCATATTAAAAGCAAAAAAAGTGATGAGAGAAAGCAACTAATTTACCCTATTATTTGATAAATATTAGATAATTTTGAGGGTGATGTACTTTCTCTTTTATCCTTTTAGTGTTGCCTTTTAAAGAACAAAATTCTACCTACTTGATTAATTTATTATTCCTCTCAATTGTTATAATTATGTAATAATATTGCATAATTTGTTATTAATGTGAATTAATTCTAATAAATTTAAAAATAATAAATACT
This sequence comes from Spirochaetia bacterium, assembly GCA_009929055.1. Lineage (GTDB taxonomy): Bacteria > Spirochaetota > Spirochaetia > Sphaerochaetales > Sphaerochaetaceae > SABI01. Next base: position 2,319 of record SABI01000093.1, read on the forward strand.
TATATGAAAAGTAAATAAACAGTATTAATAAAATATATGCATTATCAATAAAGGTGATTTGCTTGACACTTCTATACATTATTACGTATCCTTTATAGCATAAACCACACAAAAGAGGAGAAAAAATTATGAAAAAACTAAGCATAATTGCATTAGTATTGTTGGTATTTATTACCGGAGGCCTCTTTGCTGGCGGAGAAGCTGAAAGTGAAGTAACTACTATCGTTTTCGGTGATGTTTCGTGGGATTCAGTCCAAGTACACAATAGGATTATGGCCTTCATTATAGAAAACGGTTTAACAGGGTATAAAGCAGACTTTATACCAGGAGATACCCTCCCAATTCTTAACGGATTGCAACAGGGAGATGTAGATGTTGATATGGAATCATGGCATTCAAACTTCCCTGAAGTCTATGCAAAAGGGATAGCCTCTGGTGATATTGTTGATTTAGGTATGAATATGCCAGACTCACCACAAGGTTGGTATATACCACGTTATTTGGTTGAAGGACCTGACGCGCCTGCGCCAGATTTAAAAGGTCTTGAAGATTTACCAAAATATGCTTACCTTTTTCCAGATCCTGAAGATCGTGACAAAGGTATTATCTTAGGTGGAGTTGCTGGTTGGTCACAAATGGCTTACAGTGAAGAGCTATTTGAAAAGTATAACTTAGGTGAAACCTTCAACCTTGCAATTACCGGTAGTAACACAGCTTTGGCTGGTACTATGGTAGGAGCCTATAAAAAAGGTGATCCTTGGGTAGGATATTACTGGGAACCAACAGCAATTTTAGGAAGACTTGATATGGTTCGTCTTGAAGGAAGTGAATGGGATCCAGCTCTTGTGCACGTTCTTGTTAATAAAAGCATGCTTGAAAAAGCACCAGATGTTGTTGAAATATTGACAGCTTATACAACTACAGTTGCTGAAAATAATGAATTCTTAGCAAAAATGGATAATGATAATCTCTCAACACAAGAAGTTGCAATCTGGTTCTTGAAAAATAAAGAAACAACATGGACAAAATGGGTTTCTAGTGATGTAGCAAGTAAAGTAAAGAGTGCTCTAGCAGCACTATAAGAGGATATGAATGGCAGAAGATAACACTACACAAATAGTTATTAAAAACTTATGGAAGATTTATGGTAAAGATACTAAAAGAGTGTTCCAAAAAAATCTTCGTGATAAGAGTAAAGAAGAAATTCAGAATGAAACTGGCTGTATTGTTGGATTGCGTGATATCAACTTAGAGATTAAAAAAGGAGAGTTCTATATTCTTATGGGACTCTCCGGTAGTGGAAAATCAACCCTCATAAGAGCCCTTATTAGACTCATTAGGTCTACTAAGGGAGCTATTGAGATTAATGGCAATGATATTACTAAAATGAACACAGACCAGCTTATGAAGTTTAGAAGAAAAACCTATGGGATGGTATTCCAAAGCTATGGTCTTCTTCCCCACATGACAGTACTCGAAAACGCAGCTTATGGGTTAAAGATTAAAGGTGTTTCTAAAGAGGAACGTCAAAAAAAAGCACAAGAAGTGCTAGAGACAGTAGGTTTGAAAGGGTGGGAAGATTATTATCCTACAAGTTTGTCAGGGGGGATGCAGCAGCGCGTAGGCTTAGCTAGAGCATTAGCGAATGACCCTGAAATACTTCTTATGGATGAACCCTTTAGTGGTCTTGATCCCCTCATTCGAAGACAAATGCAAGATGAGTTAGTTGAGTTACAGTCCCGTCTTCAAAAAACTATCATCTTTGTTACCCATGATTTGCATGAAGCTCTAAAATTGGGAGACAGAATTGCAATTATGCGTAATGGAGAAATAGTTCAAATAGGAACTCCAGAAGATATTGTTACCCACCCAGCAGATGAATACGTGAGTGAGTTTGTTCAAGATGCCTCCCCTGCGAAAGTATTAACAGCAGGAAGCATCATGAGTGAAATCCCTGTAATAACCTATGCATGGGAAGGGCCTAAAACAGCTCTTACTCTCATGAAAAGACAAAAGAAAAAGATGGGATATGTTGTTGATCAAAAACAAACCTTCCTTGGTATAATTACCGCTAAAGAATTAGAACGCTTGTTAGGTCAAGAAGAAAAATATAAAACGATTCCTCCTACTTCAATTGAAATGGTTGAATCTGTACACCCAGAAGCAATTATTGAAGAGTTATTCTCAATAGCTCCTAAAAATCACTACGCTATACCTGTAGTCGATGAAAAAAATAGATTAGTAGGAAGAATTACAAATGATGCCATCTTTGATTCTATTTCTGTAGATGGAGGTAATAATGAATAAATTCCCCGAATTTTTAGATATAAAATTGGCTGAGGGTGTCGATGTTGTAATGGACTGGCTGTTAACTTACCTCGATGGATTTTTTGATATAATAGGTTTTGTAATATTACAAGTAGTCCTTGCGTTTGAGAACCTTCTTCTCTTTATGCCTTGGATTATTATACTTCTATTAGTTGGATTAGCCGGATGGAAATTAGTAGGAAGTATTAAGGCTGGTATTCTTTTCATGGTCTTTATGATGGCTATTGGACTCTTCGGATACTGGGACTTATCTATGCAAACTCTTGCATTAGTGATTTCCTCGGTAGTATTTGCCCTTCTTGTTGGACTTCCTATGGGAATCGTCATGGCAAGAAGTAGTAGAGCTGAAAAGATATTAAAACCCATCCTTGATGCGATGCAGACAATGCCTTCATTCGTCTATCTTATTCCAGCACTCATGTTTTTTGGTATGGGAAAGGTTCCATCAATGTTTGCAACCATTATCTATGCAGTTCCCCCTGTAATTAGACTCACTAACGTGGGAATAAGGACAGTTAATGTGGAATCAGTAGAAGCTGCGAAAGCTTTTGGAGCAACCTCACGTCAAATACTATTTGATGTGCAACTGCCACTAGCTAAACCTTCTATAATGGTTGGTATTAACCAAACCACAATGATGGCTCTTTCAATGGTTGTTATTGGTTCAATGATTGGGGCAAAAGGACTTGGAATGGAAGTTCTCTTAGCAATTAGTCGAATTGAAGTTGGTCGAGGATTTGAAGCTGGGATATCAATAGTATTCTTAGCAATAATTATAGACCGAATAACTCACTCGTTTAGTGAAAAGAAGCCAAAAAAAGATCCAAAGAAATAATTTATAGAAATATAATATACAATTAATGAAGCACACCAATTCACAAAGGTGTGCTTTGTTCTGCATTGACACCTTCTTCTCTCTTTTATAGAATTCACCTCAATAATCTTAGTCTCAAATGAGTAACTGTGGAGTTAATTAATGAAATCTATTACCGCTGATCTTTCTCTCCTTATCACAGGTGTAATCTGGGGTAGTGGGTTTATTGCAACTCATAGTGCTATAGAAGCAGGATTTTCTACTTCTCTGATTCTACTTTTTAGATTTTCTCTTGCTGCATTTGCTTTGCTCCTTATAGCCTACAAGAAAGTCTCTCGTATAAGTAAAAGTGAGGCTATTATAGGCTTAATAGCTGGCTTATTCCTTTTTCTTGCTTTCTTTTTTCAAACCTTAGGTCTTAAATACACTTCTCCTAGCAATAATGCATTCCTCACAGGGGTGAATGTTGTATTTGTCCCTTTTGTTGCATGGGCAGTGTTTAAAAAGAAACCTAAAAAGAAATTCTTCTTTATTCCTTTTATCACCCTCATTGGAATTGGGTTTTTGAGTTACAACACCACACACGGCTTTTCTTTTTCAATAGGAGACATCTTTACCCTTCTTTGTGCCCTTGTCTTTGCTTTTCATATAGCGTATCTAGAAGTAGCTTCTAAGAAAGTAGAAGCAGTTAAACTCACTTTTATTCAAATGAGTGTAGCAACAATTGCTTCAATTTTCTTCTTTCTCATTTTTGATAAAGGATCCATTGGAGAAGCTGATTTAGTGAAAGGGTTCTTTCCCCTCATCTATATTGGGTTAGTTAGTACTCTCATTGGCTTTTTTATTCAAACATATGCCCAGCAGTTTACTACTGCAAGTAAAACAGCAATATTCTTATCTTCAGAATCTCTCTTTGGGGCTTTCTTTTCAGTCATGTTACACCTTGAACCCTTGACGGTTAATATGGTTATTGGAGGAGCAATTATTTTCGCCTCTATCCTCGTTAGTGAATTGAAGTTTAAGAAAAAGGTTCTTCTTCCTATAAAACAATAGTAGTGAGTTATATCTTTATTTCAGTTATTTAGATTGAGAAACGAACCTTCTTAAGGGATAATACAACATATAAAAAGGGGAAATTATGCATATTATTTTATTATCAGGTGGGTCAGGCAAAAGACTGTGGCCATTATCTAACGAGGTGCGTTCGAAACAGTTTCTTAAGGTGTTAAAAAATCCTCAGGGTGAAAGTGAATCGATGGTTCAAAGGGTGTATCGCCAGATTCATGAAGCAGAGCTTTCTGCTACTGTCACTATAGCAAGTAGTTGTACCCAGGAAGAGAGTTTAAGAATGCAACTTGGCGATGAGGTGAATCTAGTTCTTGAACCAGAACGAAGAGATACCTTTCCTGCTATAGCTCTCGCTTGCACCTATCTTGCCCTTGAAAAAAAAGTCACTTTAGATGAAGTAGTAGTAGTCCTTCCCGTAGATGTATATGCAGAATTAGACTATTTTAAAACCCTTAAAGAAATGGAGAAGGTCGTTCTTTCTGGGGATGCAGAGATTGCCCTTATGGGAATAGAGCCAACTCATCCTAGCGAGAAGTTTGGATACATCCTTCCAGGAGTTCAAAAGAGCTCACTAGTGCATTCAGTAAAGGGGTTTGAAGAAAAGCCTACTATAACAAGGGCAACCCACCTATTCGAACAAGGGGCCTATTGGAACGGAGGTGTCTTTGCCTTCAAATTAGGATATCTTGTGAACAACAAAGATATTCTTCCCCCTTTTCAATCCTATAGTGAGCGATATGCCACCTATGGGCTGATGAAAAAAACAAGTTTTGACTATGAAGTTGTTTCTCGTTGTAACTCTCTGGCAATGGTTTCCTATAAAGGCGACTGGAAAGATTTGGGTTCATGGAATGTCCTTACGAGTGTCTTAGAGAGTCCCTCTTTAGGCAATAGTCTGATAAAGGAAGATCAAGGAAATACCCATGTAATTAATCAACTCGATATCCCTGTGTTAGCATTAGGAACTAAGAACCTTGTTATAGCAGCGAGTTATGATGGGATATTAGTCGCTGATCTTGATCATAGTAGCACCCTAAAGGAGCATGCAGAGAGCCTCACTAAAGCACCCCGTTATGAAGAGTTCCTTTGGGGCACTAGTCAAGTCGTAGATGTTCCTAGTGGCAGTAAAAGTCGTATTAGAAGATTAATGATATCTCCTAACTCTCAAACAAAACCATTGGTGAATACCCAATTACTTCTCCATTTGGTAGTGATTCAAGGAGAGGGGAGCGTTGAAATTGATAGTGAAATAAATAAAATCTATAAAGGGGAAGTTGTTACTATCTCTAAAGGGGTCACTTATAGTCTTATTTCGGAAACAGAACTTATTCTACTTGAAGTACCAATTGCCGATTAACCTATAATTAGAAAGTTTTACCTAAAAAATATTCTGTTTAATCTTTTTAAGAAAACGACTTTCTCTAACTTCTAATTTTAATGCTAAGCATATTGGAATATAGAGCCTCTTATTAATCCCAATTTTTATTTTCTTTATATTTATCAGCAACTTAATAGCTATCTTAACATCCTCTATTCTCCAGCCCTTCAGAACTCCATAATAAGGAGCAAAAGGGTAGATTGGCTTATAGGAAGTAGCAACTAGATGGTGAGCCAAAGAAGTTTCTTTAAACCGTAATGGAGCCATCTTAATAGCCTTAAGAATTTCCTTTTCCCCTAAAGGTATTGGAATAAAAGAATTGTCACACACATCACATCCACTGCAGTAATCAATAGGACTTTGTATAAGTTCTGCCATTCTTTTTCTTCTACATGTAGTGGCTGTAAGAAATATTGAAGCAAATAACGGTTCACTTTTTAAAGATTCACCTACAGAAAGGAGGGTAATTGAGAGGGTGGGCAATCCATCTCTCCCTCCTCGACCTGACTCTTGTAAGAAAGAAGCAACATCATTACTTAACGTATAGTGGATAACAGTTCGTATGTTTTTCTTATCAACCCCCATTCCGTAGGCTGAAGTGGCACAAAGAATACCATCATTACTCTCAAAGAACCATTTTTCAGTTAAAGAGCGCTCCTTTTTATCTAACTTTGCATGGTAGTATCTACATATAGGTTCCTTTAATCGTTTAGTGAGTTCTATAGCAACCTGTTCACACTTATCTCTGTTAGAGAAAAATATAATCATCGGCCTAAGGGAAGTATTTGAAGCAAGAAGATTTAAAGTAACAATTTTAGATAGGGTGGGAATTACCTTATAGAAAATATTCTCTCTATCAATGTTTCCTTTTATCTCATGCATCCTCTTACTTGGAGAGAGGACTTTGTTAATCACCTCTATGATGTGTGTATCGGCTGTTGCCGTGAAAGCAAGGATTTGGTGAGGTTTAAGGAACAGAATTGAATCTGTAAGGGTGAGGTAAGAGGGTCTGAAGGTGAGTCCCCATTGTGCAATAACGTGTGCTTCATCAATTACCAACAATCCAATAGGGCGAAGAGCTAGCATATTTTGAATAGAAGGTTGTTCAAGGGCTTCAGCTGTAGTTAATATAATTTTTCCCTGATTGCTTATGATAAGAGAAAATATTCTTTCTCTCTCTTCTTTAGATTGCCCTCCCTTTATAATAATAGGACTCTCTCCTAATTCTTCCATTCTTCGTTTTTGGTCACTTAGAAGTGAAAGAAGAGGATAGACAATAAGAGTAATTGAAGTAATCAACATAGCAGGGAGAGTAAAACAGACACTCTTTCCGCTCCCTGTTGGTAAGATGATAAGTTGACTTGTAGTACCTCGCTGGACTCTCTCTTTCCCATATAGCCCTTCTTGCTCCAATATTCGAGTAATGACAAGTTCCTGAAAAGGGTAGAGAGACGGAAGATGAAACTTCTCTTTTAGAAGAGAATTAATTTTGATATCTGTTGAATGTAAGTAGT
>SABI01000445.1 GCA_009929055.1 Spirochaetia bacterium
GTCCCCTGGTATCGAATACTCAGATTTAAAATTCTTTTCATGTTAATGAGTAACTCTTCACATGTTGCTTTTGTAATCCTTCTAGAATTTGTGAGGGGATGGATTCTTGAAGCATAAAGAATTTCATCTGCGTAGATGTTTCCAATTCCTGCAATAAATGACTGATCGAGAAGGAGGCGTTTTATCACCATGTTGTGGGAACTAAAGATGGAGTAGATGAGAGAAGCATCTAGGTTTTCACTTAAGGCATCAACTCCTATCTTGTAAAGAGCTTTGTTGATCTCTCGTGTGATTAGTATCTTACCAAACTTTCTTGGGTCATGGAAGTTGAGGTTCATAGAACTGAGTTTTAAGATTACCCTATCGTGTTCATCTACTTCCCCTTCTTCTCTTATATAAAAAGAGCCACTCATTTTAAAGTGAACTGCTATGATTAAATTATCTGTTAAGTAGATAAGAAGCTTCTTACCAACTCTGTCTAGGTGAGTAATCCTTTTTCCTTGTATGACATTCGCATCAAAAGATGTGTCGTGGAGAAGTGAATTGGGGTTTAATATGAGTATATCGATAATAGTTTGTCCAACAATATGATTCTCAAGGTAGCGCCTCATAGTCTCTACTTCTGGTAATTCTGGCATACTACTCCTTCTCTTTTGTATAATAAAAGAGACCGATTGCCTCTCTTTATGAAATAGTGGTAACAAAACAGAACCCAAAAGGATAAATAAGTAACAAATATCGATAAGCTACTTGACGTTTTTTGCCCCACGTGGTAAAAGTTTACACGCTTCAAGTCTCCATCGTCTAGTGGTTAGGACACCGGGTTTTCATCCCGGCAACGGGGGTTCAATTCCCCCTGGAGATGTAAAGAAAATTTTAAAACAAAAGAACATCAGAAATCAAAAAAAGTAATATTACTAAAAGATTTTTGATGTTTTTTTTATTTCTTTTCATGAGCCTCATGTATGCTAGAGTAGAATCCTACTTTGGAGGGACTATATGGATCATTCTTTTATTAACCTCGATAGAGAAAATATCGAAAATGAACACATCTGTTGTGCGATTTCTGATAAGAAGCACCAAAAAGGGGTGTTGAATAAGAAAGAGTGGTTAAGAGAGAGAATTCCTGAAGGGCACATCTTTCGTAAAGCAACTGTTAGGGGGAAAGTTTTTATTGAATACTCTCCACTCGAGAGTGCATGGGTTCCTCTCCTTGGAGACAATTATCTCTATATCTATTGCCTGTGGGTTTCAGGAAGTTATACTGGTCAAGGGTATGCAAAGGAATTACTTGAATATTGTATTAAAGATGCAAAGAGAGAAGAAAAATCTGGCGTGTGCGTGTTAAGTTCAGCTAAAAAGAAACCTTTTCTTAGTGATAAAAAATTCTTTTTGAAATTTGGGTTCCATTCTGTCCAAAAAATAGGTGAGTATGAACTCCTTGCCCTCTCTTTTGATGCTAATGAGCCGACATTCTCAACTTCAATCATCAATCCGAGAATTGGAGAAGATAATCTTACAATCTATTATGATCATCAGTGCCCATACATTGCTCACCAAATAGATGAAATTAAAGAATTCTGTGAAACAGAACGTATTCCCCTTAATCTCATAGAAGTTACTACTTTAGAGCAGGCCAAGGCGCTTCCTACTATATTTAATAATTGGGCAGTATGGTATGAAAAGGAATTCAAAACAGTTCATCTATTAAATCCAAAATCTCTAAAGAAAATTATAAACCATTCTTAGTAACAAATTATCAAATTGGAGAAACTGAGAAGAAAGAGGG
>SABI01000446.1 GCA_009929055.1 Spirochaetia bacterium
TTATTAACCTTGTTTTTCTCTTCCCTAAATTTCTCTTTCTTAACCCGAAAGAATCATCTCATCTGCATAATTTATTTCCGAACTTCTCTTTTTTAACCAGCAAGAATCATCGCATCTACTTTATATAGCCCTGCAACAATCTCTTCTTGTCCACTTTTAATAGCTCTATCTCTAATTATCTTTATCTTTTTAAGAACCATCTTAGTATCTCCATCTTCTACAAATCCTAGTATTTCTTCTATTTCATCAAAGGCCAATACCTTATCTAGTACCTCAATTAACTTAACCATCCACTGCTTCCCTTTACCCTTTACCCTATTTAGCTTTTTCTCCACTTTAATGTTTAGTTCTCCAACCATCTCCAAGACACTTCTCTTTTTAATGTCATAGAAAACATCTTCCTCATCAAAATACCTGCCTGCAGTGTCTTTTATATGCGTTGGCTTAAAATGAATAACCTTACACTCAAAACTTGGCGTAAACCTTGTCTTTAAGGGATTAAAACCAAATACAGTAACTACTGCGTTTCCCATATCTCCTGGCTTATTTAATCGCTGTAATTCACTAGGATATACAAGGGGTCTTTCTTCAAAAGAAAAATTCTCCGAATATTCTTCGCTCTTACTAGTAGAAGTCCCTACACTTTTTTTCATTACTGCATAGTTACCACATCTTTTTGAAAAATCTTCAAGTGTCTTTTGATCTGTTGTTCCAATATATATTTGGACATTACAATTAGACTTTATTATCTCTGCAGCCTCACTCCCGTAAACCTTGGATAGCTGTGCATAACTTTGGACAACTAGCGTTAGCCAAATATTTCTGCTTCTTCCAACGGTTACCATTTGTTCTAATTTATGTACGGGAGGGAGGTTTCCAAACTCATCTAAAATGAAATATACAGGTCTACTAAGTGTCAGATCCTTTTCCAAATTGGCTTTTGCAACTAATTCCTTATATGCTTGTAATATCAAAATAGAAGCAAGAGTATGTCTTGTTTCTTTCTCATCAGGAATCTGCAAGAAAATGGCAGTTGGCTTATCGCCCATACAGCCAAAGTCAATTTCGTTACCTGATGTCATAGAGCAAATACCCATATCGGAAAACATTCCAAGCTTATCGTAAAGGGTAGTTAAATAGCTGTTTCTTGTGTTTTCTGCACTATTTAGAACTTGTCTTGCTAAACTTGCAGCTTTTGAAAGCACACCCCTACCACTAAAATACTTTTTAAGGCCGGCACAGTTCTTATCGCTATCAGTTGCAATCTTTGTAAGGTTATATAGGTTAAATCTATCTTCTCCCATACCAAGCTCTGCGTTCCCGCTATCTTCTAGCATAGCTAGAGCAATAGCTAGTGCAAAATTTCTTGCTCCCGACTCCCAAATTGGCTCATGCTTATTTATAATGGGACAAAGCCCGGAAACAATGTCATGCAAATCTTCGTATGCTTCATCAAAGAGCCGTTGCTTTTTTACATTGCATTCGCCCACTGCATCCTCATATCTCCCATATTCTTTCCCCTCAAAGCTATATACTCCCCTATCTTCTAAAACCTTTATCTTTTCACTTGCTTCCAGCATTTCTTTATTTTTTCTATATATGGGGGTTAAAGGATTCCATTTAACTGAAGAAAACGGGCTTCTAAGATTAACCACCTTAACCTCATATCCCCTTTCTTCTAAGTCTTTTTGATGGAGCTGCGTAAGTTCACCTTTAGGATCGGCTATAAGCATAGATGGTTTCATCCCAGTCTCACTAAGTACCCTTATAACTGGATTAATGTATGC
>SABI01000447.1 GCA_009929055.1 Spirochaetia bacterium
TTTGAAGTAGTTAGGCAGATGAAGGCAAATGTGGAAGGAAAGACTTTCCCATTAGCGTTCATACTAAGTGAGAAAGATGGACATACTTGTGTTATTCCTGCGGAGGTGCTGCTTCCCATGATAAAACTACTAAACGAATTTGTCCCTGACTGGTATACCAGGCTCTCCATACTTCAGCATAGCTTATCTTCATGTACCCCGAAGATAAAAGATGCACGTGCAATGTTTACGGTGGTGTAAAATGCTAGCGTATGTAGTTCCAACAGATGAAGCGTTTTTGGAGGAACTTGAAGACTCCGAAGACTCTCTTTCCAAAATAGAGACAGCTATTGATATGGAGGTATTGCTTTCAAAGCTCTCTACTATTGTTAATACAAAGCTCTCTCCAAGAGAAAGAGAAGTAGTTGGCTATTTGTATGGCCTAGGTGAGTTTCCAAAACTGAGGCCGTTTGAAATTGCCAGCAAGCTGAAAATTTCCAGAGGCACTGTTTCCTACTACATTAAGCGAGCATTCGTAAAATTGAACTCAGCTTTTGTGAAGGATATTACTTATTATGAGCAAATCATCTAAACGTATGCTATTCAAAGAAATACGCTCACACTTGAGAGATAGAAACACCTCTGTTGGTGAGGTTATCCTTATTATAAACCAAACAGAGAAAGGTAGGATATATCATGAAATTGTTACGGGATTGTGTGAGAGTGATACTGTCCTCTCTTATCATGATACTACTGGTATTCTACTTACTATCTTTATCGGACAGGATGATCCGTCAGCTTCTTTACTTTCTGAAGTAACAGAAGCAATTCATCAATTGATGAATTCACATCTAATAAAGTTGTTCCACATTAACAGGATACTCCTGACCTACCAAGCTGACATAGGCGAATTCCTTTTTAGACGGATGCTCGATCTTACTGAAGAAAGTAGTGCTATTACTGTTTAGGTGTGGTGACAGTAGGTGGTGATTATATGGAACAAGTGTATAGTAAAAATCCATTATTCAATAAAAATTATATTTCTGAAACTGAAAACATACCCAAAATATCTAATGATATTTCACCAATAGTAGTGGATGATGATGTGTACCCAAAGTATAAAAATGAGCAGCCTCCTACTGATACATCTGTAGATTCATCTTCTCAGTGGGAGTCTCTTCATGAGCTAATGATGAATGACCTTGGTACTGCTTTTGATAATAGCGATGCTTTTTCAGAGGGGTTTCATAAATCTTTTTTTGGCAAGTCAACACATCCAACTTACGATGATGCTGCATTGAAAAAAGCATTTGGTGTGTCAGGTGAGGGTGCTGGTAATACCCCCTATTTAATTCTTGGGTACCTTCTTTCCTCAAAAATACCAGGGATTAAGGCCCTTCCAGCTATGGCTACTGGTGCAGCTCTTGGGGCTAGTATGTCCGCCGTAGCTAATACAACACAAAAGGCTGTGGTAGACCCTCTCTTTAATAAAGAGGGGGTAAAGGCTTTTATAAACAGAATGTTTAAGGACGCTCTTATAAGTTCGTTAGGTGGTGGGGTGGGCAGAAAACTTGTGTCTATGTCGCCATTAGGGGGAAGTCAACGTGCGTTAGCCGCTTCACAGTTTTTTGATGAGGGTGCGTTACTACTTAAAAAGGTTTTAGAGCCTGAGAGCAAGGGCTCTGGTGGGAGAGCATGGTAAAAATACACTGAAGAAAGTAGTGATGACGTTGCTGATAGTTCTGGACGGGCAGGATTGCACAGGGAAGACTTCATTGGCACCGAGACTGCAAAAGTTTTTGGAGGGG
>SABI01000448.1 GCA_009929055.1 Spirochaetia bacterium
GCACAAGATAGATGCAATAGAACTCGATGTGCACCTTTCCAAAGATGGAGTTCTCATTGTCCACCATGATCCAGTTGTAATGAATGAAAAAGGGGTCAAAGTTCCTATTAGAGAACATTATGCAGATTATTTATCTACACTCTTTATAGATGGGTATCAGCATATTCCAACCTTTAAGGAAGTGTTGCTTCTTATAAAAGAAACATGTGATTATCCTCTCACCTTATTTGTTGAAATCAAAGTTGATGAAAGAAATCGTCGTTACCCTGATATTGAAGATAAAGTTCTCTCTCTATTAACAGAGACTGATTTATCAGACTCGTCTTGGATTCTTTCTTTCGATTTTCCTACCCTCATTGATGTGAAAGCTAAGAATGAAAAAATCCACACAAGTGCCCTCATCTCTAAGACCTATCTTACTTCTGTTGGATCAAAAGGGGTCGATAAAGTCATCTCTGATATGAAGAGCCTAAAAGTCTCTTCTGTCAGTGTTAAAGATATCTACCTCACTCAAACCTTAATTGATGCACTGCACAAAGAAAATCTTCTTGTAGGGGTGTGGACAGTAAATAAAGAGAAAGATATGAAGGTTTTTAAGGAGATGAAAGTTGATGTTATCACTAGTGATAATCCACTTCTTTTAAGAGAAACTCTGAATATATATTAAGAAAAATTATAAGTCTTTTTTATATGAAGAAGCTTCTTTCCATATTCAATTATAGTAGAAACTTTATCCATAACTGAGACAATGATACTTTCTGCATAGAGAGGGCGCTCTTTAGTCTTAGGAAACATATGTTTTGTAATAATATCTGTTTCTTTCTTATTAACATCAAAATAGAGCATTGCATTGTCGAGGGCTATATAAGGGTGCTCTTTTCCATGAAGAGAGCGCTTGTTATCATTTTTCTTTTTCTCTCTCCAATCATATAAGAAGAAATCATGAAGAAGTCCTCCACGAGCTGAAGAAGTATAGTCGAGTCCAAAGATTTTAGAGAAAAAATAAGAAAGATAGGCAACGCGTACTACATGGTCATATATGTGATGGGTATGATGAAAGAAATCTTTTAGTTTTTCAAACTCGCTATGATGTAATATGTCTTGGGTGAGAGAGGCAAATTCACTTTTAGAAGGAATGAGGAGAATTGTACAAAAAGGGCCATTCTTTTTCATTACTGTGTATAAAAAAAGAGGGAAAAAAACAACAAGTGAAGAAAGCAATATTAAAAATGGAATATAATTATTACTGATGTGGATAAAAGAGGTTGGTAGTGAATAAAGACCCACATATACAATAAAAGTAATAAACCCCATAAAAAATAGGTGCTGTAGTTGGTTGTTATCGTTAGACCTATGCTGACCAGCAGGAAGTGATAGTATCAGAATGTTCTCCTTAAATTTTGCTACAATAGTAAAAAAGTACAGAAAGAGGAGAAAAGAGTCAAGTGAAACAGTTCCTATATAAGAAGATATATGGTTTTTAGCAAGACAAGAGAAACTAAAAGAGAGTATAGGTTTCTTTAAAGAAGTGAGTTTCTACATCAGAGCTTGCTTTTTGTAGCGCTTCTTTTACCCCATTTTCTATAACCTTTCTCTTATCTTTTCGAGTAAGGTGAGCATCTCTCTGTATTTCTATTTTCTCTCCAACATAGACGCATGCTTCTTTTGTCTTAGGAGTATTTAACTCTAAAGCATCGATTGCAATTAATTCTTTATCTTTAACTTTATATGATAAAGCTGATTTAAGAGCTAATCTGCGTTCTTTTTTGTTCATTTTT
>SABI01000449.1 GCA_009929055.1 Spirochaetia bacterium
AGCATCTAAATCATTGAACATACACTGTTCCTCCTGGTAGTTTTGGACGAAATTCGGGTACCAACCGTTTTGCAGTCCTTATTATATTATATTCATATAAATATGATAATATAAACTATTTAAGTTTTTCTAGGGCTCGTAGCCGTCTTTCTCGCCTGTCCTTTTTCTCTTTCTCTAAATCTTCGTATATCTTGACCATCTCGGCCTTCTGTGACACGAACATCTCTTGAGAATCACGGCGCAGAGCCTCAGTCTGTTTCGTGCAGGTGTCATACACAGTTGCGACACGTTCTTCTAAAATAGAGATTCTATTGTTGATTTCGTCTAGTATTGTTAACACGTTGTTGTTTATAGGTGTCTTCTCACTCATCTAATAGTTCCTCCTCTATAACATTGATTAAAGCAGCTTCAGTCTTCTTTATCCTAGTTATCAGTGCCTCAAATTCTTTTCTACTCTTATTGTACTCATCTATAGCGGCCTTCAATTCAGATTTAGCATTCTCATCAGTCTTAACGACCTCACTTACTTTATCCTTAAAGGCCGTCAACACATTGTCTTTAGTCTTATTGAACTTACTCCTGTACAACAAGAAAAAGAAATATGCCACAGCCGTCAATATGTAGTTTAGAATCTCGGGCCACTTCTCAATTAACAACATTTTAATCTCTTCCATTAAAACCACTCCTCCTTTTTATTCACGGCTTTCGCCTTAGTCATTTCTTCTATTTGTCCGGCCGAGGTCAATGTAGCCATGTCAACCATCTCATCGTTTGCATTTTTATACATCTTCGCGAGTAGAGGAAATACCAGTTTTCCTAATACTATCGCTACGACTAATGATGCGATAGTCAAACTCATGTATATCATCATTAGTCCAGAGAATAATGCATTGCTGACATCAACATAACGTATGACCAGACCTACGCTATTCTCACCTATTATCTCCCACTCACCCCACTTGTCGACTAGATATTGGTAGTTTTCTATTAGTTCTTCACCACTGTACACGTCTTTGTCTAATAAGTTTAGAATCTCAGTTACATTACCTACTGAGTTCTGAACCATCAGTCCGAAGAATATTATCGTCAGCGCAAGGAACACATACCAGAGCACGGGTGCCAGAGTAGAGTACGTCTTTGACATTCTTTTGTTCTTTTTGTAAATCTGCTCTTTCGACAGTGGTGTTTTGTTTATCTTTTTTAACTTCATTATTAACCTCCTCTTGAGTATTGTCTAGTTCTTTTATTTCGTCTTTTACCCAGGCTGGAATTGACCACCTAGAGAATTCACGCCAAATCTCATTTATCTCGTCTAGGTCATTTGGTACGCCGAAGGCACCTTTCTCATATTCTTTTATAACACTAAGTATTGACGTGATTGTGATACTAACCATATAGGTTAGTAGTTTCACGAGTTTCTGCCATAAGGGTTCTTCTGTAGCACTGAAGAACAGACCTCTCGTCAATAGTGTCATACCTACCATGAATACTAACGACTTAATTATGCCTTGTATGATTCTCTTATTTCTATGCTCTTGCAGTGTTACTATCTGACCTTTCTTGTTATATACTACGTCTGTAGTGGCCCATTTAAGTCGTCCTGCTGTAACTAAAATAGATATCTTGTCATATCTAGCAATTAGTTTCTTGTTTCTGGTGTCACGCAACCCCTTCTCGCTCGTAAAATTATTTTCTACAAGGAATTCACGTTTGGCCAATAATGTATGCCTTTTGTTATACGCCTGTAGAAAATAAGGCAGATACAACATTCGCTCA
>SABI01000450.1 GCA_009929055.1 Spirochaetia bacterium
AAAATATCATTAAATTTGCTACATTCCTTATGATCATGGTGCTATCCTTGGTTGCATCGAGTTGTACAACACGGATGCCTGGAGACACTAAATTGTATAGTGGTGTTTCAAGTGCAGAATCATCTTATAACGGAAGTGAAACAGGGAGACACTGGGTTCGCCCTCAAGAATTGACGTACAAACCTTTAGATATTGTCGACTACGAAACCAAAGTTACGATATCCAAGGATTCAATTGAAGAAGCCGTAATATTTGGATACCCTCCAACAGGAATGAAGGCAAGTCCTTTCGTCATTCAAGCTATTTCCGAAGCAATTATTAAATCGGGAGCTGATGGATTCCTCCTTTCTACCTACAAGATAAAGAGAATCTATAATTATGCAGAAGACTCTGCTGTCGTTACCATACATGGTCGACCTCTTAAACTGGTAAATCTAGGCGAAGTAGATCAAGAACGTGCTGACCGAGAGCGATTCATCACTCAAATTGTATTAGAAGAGGACTCTGGAAAAGGTATTACAAGAACAATAACTACAACAACTCCTGTTGTAATAGAAAGTTTTAAGGGTTTTGATTCACTCTCAAATAGTGAAGTTAGTAAGAGTAATTCAATTATTAGTGCACCTAAAAAAACATCAGCATCGATTCTAGGAAAGGCGCTACTTTGGGCGGGTGGTATCGTAGGCTCAATTTTAGTAGTTGGTAGTCTCGTCTCTTCTGCATCATCAATGTAAAATTAGTTCTATATTTAGGAACATGAGAGGCTAAATCAAGTAAATATTCTATTTATTAAGACTATTTTATCCTGATTCACGAGGCTTCTCATGATTCTGAAATTTTGAAATTTCAACTTTTCCTTCCTCATCTCATTTCCTTATGCTATATTTTCTCTATGAATATATTCTCTTTGATTCTTTCTTCAAAACCAACAGAAGATTAACAATTGATAATCATACAATATGGAGGAATTCGTGGAGAGCTTTCAGGGTCTAGTAGTAAGAGAATTTAAAGAAGAAGACCTTAATCAAGTAGCAGATGTGTTACTTAATTCTTTTCAAAGTAAGTTTTATCCAATAAAGAATTTTGATAAAGAGAAACAGATCCAATTCCTTATTGATTCCTCTTTTGTAAGCGACCACCCTTTTGATGGTTACATAGTAGCTGAATATAGACAACAAGTAGTCGGAGTGATGTCTCTTAACTATCATGGTCAAAAAAAGGGGACACCTAATAAGAAAACCTCACTATTTGAGTTAATCAAAAACTATGGGTTCATTCCTGTAATAAAGATGTACTCCATCTTTTCTCTATTAGAAGAGAAGGTACCTCTAGGTCAAGTTTATATTGAACACATCGCTGTTAAAGAAGAGGCGAGAGGTCTTAGCATAGGGACAACTCTATTAAAGTATAGCCTCAGTTATACAAAAGAGACTCTTCATCTCCCTTCAACATCTCTTTATGTTGCCTCTTCTAATACTAGAGCTAAACAGCTGTATGAAAAATTGGGGTTTGTCACCAAAGGGAAGAGAAAAAGTGTCATAACCAAGATAGCTTTTCATGAAAAATCATGGTTCTACATGAGATATGATCATGATGGATATGACGAAAAAATAGTGATGAAAAAGGGATGGTACCTTGGGTTTGTAGGACTTCTAGGAGTTCCTTATCTACATAACTTACTCCTAGTTTTTAAAGGAGAAGGGTCTCTAATTACCTTATTGGGGTTGTTGTGGTTTCTAATGTTTTCTATGTTTATTCCCGAAAAGAGGAAAT
>SABI01000094.1 GCA_009929055.1 Spirochaetia bacterium
TGTGCAGTTAGTGTAAGCGAGGTTGCTTTTTGCTATAACACCAATATCTCCTGCAATTAATTTTGGAACTTCAACTAATTTTTTTCCAATGAGGTGATAAACCTTTCCAGGACGTTCCTTTTTCCCAATATTAGGATCCATAATGTCAGTATCTCCTGCTAAGGTACCTTGAACGACTTTAACAAAAGAGAGTTTACCTGAGAATTGGTCTATAGTTGTCTTAAAGACATACGCTGCTACAGGCCCTTCAGTACTGATAGGAAGCTCCTCTTTTACTTCACCTCGAATAATCTCATCAAGCCTTCCGATTGGAGAGACAAAGTTATTTTTAATAAAGATAAGGAGAGAGTTAATTCCAGAACCTTTTTCGCTTGCTCCAGCAAAGACAGGAACAATTCTGTTCTCTTTTAACCCTTCTCTTAAACCACGACGAATATCTTCAGGTCCAAGAGTCCCTTCTTCAAAATATTTCTCAATTAAATCATCTGCTCCTTCAGCAGCTGCCTCTATAAGTAATAATTCATATTCATCAACTACTTCATTATACATTTCAGGAATATCAACTTGAGTTTCTTTACCGTTTTCTGTATAGGTATATGCTTTTCTTTCAATAAGATTTATTACTCCACTAAATTCCTTTCCACTTCCCATAGGGATGGTAATAGGGACGTAGGTAGCGGGTAATTGTTCTTTAAGGTGATTAAAAGCGGAAAAATAATCGGCTCTATCTCTATCACACTTATTCAAGAAGATCGCTCGTGGTTTATTTCTCTCTTTTAATCTTTTCCACAGTTTGACTGTCTCTATTTGTGCTCCATCTCGAGCATCAACAATCATCAATGCATTTTCACACGACCTGAATGCACTAATTACTTCACCAATAAAATCTGCAGTTCCTGGGGTGTCGAGGAAATTCATCTGCTTCCCTTCAAATTCAACTGGTGCGTAAGATGTGTGAATAGAAATCAATTTAGAAATTTCTTCTTCAGTGTAGTCACTCACTGTTTTCCCTGAGTCAATTTTCTCAGCCCGGGAAATCACTCCACATTGAAACAAAATTTGTTCCAATAATGAGGTTTTCCCGGTACCGTTATGCCCAACGATTGCAATGTTCCTTAGGTCAGTACTGGATACGCTCATATGTCCTCCTATGATAAATGTATCGGAAGATACATCCACAATATCGTAAGATGAACTAGGGCTCCTGTCAAACAATTAATCTAAAATACTAATTTTTTCGGGCAAAATGGGAGAATTCCATAGTAAAAGAGCCTCTTCCTTGAGTACTGCTACGTAAAACGGTTGAATATCCAAACAACTGAGACAAAGGAGCCTTCGCCATTACATGCTCTCCACTTGTTCTACTTTCTAGAGAATTGATAAGCCCACCTCGAGCTGTGAGAGAAGACATTACTTCTCCTACAAATTGATTTGGAACTGTAATATCTACTTTCATGATAGGTTCAAGTAAGACAGGATCCCCTTTTCTCCCTGCGTTTTCAAAACACATAGCACTTGCTGCCTCAAAGGCAAATTCACTTACAGTAAGAAGCGAAAATTCAGCTCTTTGTAGAACTACTTCAACATCGACTACTTCATAACCAAATCTAATTCCTGAAGAAATAGAGTTAAAAACTCCTCTCTTAACAGCTTCAGCATATTCAACTGGAAGTGCTTTTGTTGACACAAGAGAGCGAAATTTTACACCACTACCCGTAGGAAGAGGACGAATAGTCATCTCTACTGTAGCATCGTGCTCCTTTCCTCCAAGAACTTTATTGAAGTGTTCAACTTCGGTTACCTCTTTTTCAATTGTTTCTCTGTAGGTAACTTGAGGCTTGCCTATTCGAGCTTCTACTTTCATCTCACTAGTAAGTCTTGTAACGAGAACATCGAGATGCAACTCTCCCATCCCGGAGATAATAAGCTGACCGGTATCACTCTGTTCTTTCCAAGTAAAGGTTGGGTCTTCTGTCGATAAAATAGCTAATGATGATTTAAGTTTTTCTTGATCAGATAATGTTTTTGGTTCAATAGCAACAGAAATTACAGGTTCGGGGAAGTTCATATTTTCCAAGAGGATTTGAGCCCCTTCACTTCCGATAGTGTCTCCAGTTTGGGCGAACTTAAAACCAATAATCACCCCAATATCTCCAGCTGCTAAAACATCAATAGGTTCAGGCTTAGAAGCATGCATTCTCACTATTCTGTTTACCCTCTCTCTCTTTTTCTTAGAGATATTTAAAATAGCTGTCCCTTTTTTAATTACCCCCGAATAGACCCTCACAAAACACAAAGGACCAGCTTCTCTGTCATGTTGAATTTTGAATATAAGGGCAAGTGGATGACCATCTGGATCATGTAGTACTTCTACTTCTTTATTGTGTTTTACACTAATACCTTTAAGTGGTGGAACATCCATTGGAGAAGGGAGGAAGTTTACTATTCCATCTAAGAGTGGCTGTACCCCAATGTTTTTAAGGGAAGCTCCTACAAAAGTAGGGTAGAGATTTCTTAACATAGTCTCTTTTCTTAACACCTTGTAAATAAGTTCCTTAGCAATAGGTTTCCCAGAAAAATAGAGTTCTGTTATTTCGTCAGAATAAGAGGCTACCGAATCTATGAGAAAATCATACCAAGTAGCTGCTAATTCTTCAAATTCTTCAGGTAAGTCGTGAGTGGTCATACTTGAACCAAAATCTGTTACTTCGAAGGTGATTTTTTTCTTCTCAATAATATCTATGATACCTGAGAAATCTGACTCACTACCAATAGGGAGAAATAGGGGGACAGGGGTAATAGAAAACTTGTTTTTTAATTCTTCGATGACTGAATAAAAATCGGCGCCAAGACGATCCATCTTATTTATGAAAATAATTCTAGGTACTTTATAATGATTTGCTTGTCTCCAGACAGTTTCTGTTTGAGGTTCAACACCACTAACTCCGCAAATTACTGCTACAGCTCCATCGAGAACCCTCAAAGACCTCTCGACCTCCGCAGTAAAATCTACGTGACCGGGGGTATCTATGATGTTGATTCTATGTTCTTTCCAATAACAGGTAGTGGCTGCACTACTAATGGTGATTCCTCTATTTTGTTCTTGTTCCATAAAGTCCATTGAAGCTTGACCATCATCAACCTCTCCAATTCGGTAATTTTCTCCTGTATAGAACAAAATCCTTTCAGTAGTGGTAGTTTTTCCCGCATCAATGTGGGCCATAATACCTATGTTTCTTGTGAGCTTATCGTCCATAAAAATATCCTTGTTGTGTTAAAAACTCAATGTTTTTCGTAAAATCTGTAATAGAATATCATAATTACACTTTTCATTAAAGTATCTATTACTTACGTTTTTTCATTAAAATCCTCATTGAATTTGCTACTGCTAACAAGGCAACCCCTGTATCAGCAAAAACTGCCATCCATAATGTTGAAATAGAAAATAAGGATAAAATCATCACTCCTATTTTTATAGAAATAGCGAGAGTGATATTTTGTCTTATAATCGACATTGTTTTTTTACTCACATCTATACTATCAACTATTTTGCTTATATCATCTTTCATAATAACAATATCTGAAGATTCAATAGCCGCATCACTACCCATCTTTCCCATCGATATTCCTACATCACTCATTCGTAAAACAGGGGCATCATTAATTCCATCTCCTACAAACAGGACATGAGAGCCCCTCTTTTTATTGGCAATAAGCTGTTCAACTATCTCTAATTTTTCATGAGGTAATTTTCTGTAATGATACTTCTCAATTTTAGTTTCTCGAGCGACATTTTTTACTGCCTCTTCGCTATCTCCTGATAAGAGGGTAATATTCGTAGTTCCTCTCTTTTTTAATTCAGAGACTGTCTCTATCGCCTCATTTTTAATTGTATCACTCAACATAATAGTAGCTACGAGCAAATTATCAATTGAAACAAACAGATGATTATCTTTTTCTAATAACAGATCATGCTCATGAAGAATATCCATCTCATCAACAAATGTATGATTAGTCACACTTACTCTCTTACCATCAACAACCCCTGTAATCCCTTTTCCTGGGAATTCTTGTATATCAGTAACATGAGTGCTTACCTTTCCCTCATAAGAAGCGCAGACTGCTTTAGCAATCACATGGTGAGTAAAAGACTCAAGACTCGCTGCATAATAAAGAATTTTTTCACTATCGTAAGTACTCTCTTTGGTTACTATAATAGTTTCTACCTTGAGTTCTCCAGTAGTAATTGTCCCTGTTTTATCAAACACAATAGAGTCGATCTTACTCATAGCTTCAAGATAATTGCCCCCCTTAACAAGGACACCTTGACGGGCTAGTTGTCCAATACCAGCAAATATTCCTAAAGGAACAGAGAGGACAAGGGCACAAGGACAAGAGACTACAAGAAACACAAGGGCTCTATAAATCCATGGAGAATAGGGAGTCGAAGTAATACTTGGTATCACAAAGGCTACAAAAAGGGCACTAAAGACAACGATAGGGGTGTAATATGCACTAAATCGACTAATAAATCTTTCAGTTTTTGCTTTTTTCATCCCAGCGTCTTCTACGAGATGAATAAGAATTGCAACTGTAGAATTCTCATAATCTTTTAATGCTATACCTTCAATTACTCCATTGCCATTGATCGAGCCACTTAGTATAGTTGACCCTTTTTCGACACTCACAGGTTTTGATTCTCCTGTAATAGATCTTTCATCAATATCAGAAGAACCTGAAGTGACAATGATATCTACAGGAACATTCATTCCAGGTTTAATAACAACAATATCATCAACAAGCACCTCTTCAACTCTAATTTGTACTAATTCACCAACTCTTTTCACTAAAGCATAGGTAGGTTTTAGTTTCACTAACGAAGAGACAGATTTTCTAGAATGGTCAACTGCACGAGACTGGAAATATTCTCCTATCTGGTAAAAAGCCATTACCGCTGTTGCTTCTGGATATTCTTTAATTAAAAATGCTCCAATCGTAGCAATACTCATAAGAAATTGCTCATCAAAAAATTTTCCTTTTGCCATATTTCTAAGGGCAGTATAGAGAACATCATATCCACTTAAGAGATAGGCACTAATGTACAATATAAGAGAAAGGGGGAAAGATGAGATAAACACATAATTCAGGAGTATCAAGATAATACTTAGTCCAACTCTTATAGGGATAATATATGGGTGATATTTCTTCTCTTCAGATTCTATTAAAGAACTTGTTTCTTCTTTTATATTAGCATTTCTTTCATGCTGTTTAGCGATGCTATTTAATTTTTTTTTATCAATAATCTTATTGGAGACAATATCAAGTTTTTTACTCATATAATTTAATTGAGCACTCTCTACCCCTTCCATTTTCGATATATCTTTCTCTATTTCTATAGCACATGTGGGACAATCGAGCCCCTCTATGGTATATCTCACTCTATTATTCATTCTATACTCCCTATATATCATTATATGATAATATATTCATATATATAGTAAATATTATTCTATTATTTGTCAATAAATGGAGGATTAAATTACTTGCAAAAGGAGAATTTCATACGGTCCTAGAAGAATAGATTCACCAACTAGACGAATACTCTTACCTTGAATAATCTCTATCCAAGAAGTGCTTTTCATTATTTCAAAAGGAATTTCTGTTAACGTAATACTTCTCTCATGCTCACTGAAATTTGCTATTACAATCATAATTTCTCTCATTGAGTCTGGTTGACGAGGGCTCACACTCATCGCTATAACTGATGTGTCGCTTGTACCAATAGGCCGCAAGGTATTGTTATTGCCCATCATAGGGTTTCCTTTAGCTGCAACAATATACCTATTTAAGCGATAAAAAACTTGAGAAGAGTAGAGGGTGAGATCATCTCTTTTACTTGCCTTTGCCCAATCGAACTTCCCTCGGTGTAAAAACCTACTATCTCTTGCCTTATGTGGATCATTGATATAAGAGTAGTCATTGAGCATCGCTAATTCATCACCACTATAAATAACCGGAATTCCATTAGTGACAAACGTAAAAACACTCATCAGTAGAATTCGTTTTATAGCTAACTCCCCTTGATACTCATCCCTCTCAATGATTGCTTTTTCTAGTCCACAAAGACTTGCTAAGGTTCCACAGTTACGAGCATCAAGAGTTTTAGGGTCTGATTCATACAGCTCTCCTAACGAAAAACTCCCAGGATAGGCCCCTAAATAAAAGTTAATCAAAAATCTTTTATGTAAGAAAGGGTCAAACCCTAATTCACGAGCTTTATTTTCATTAAAACCCCAACCAATATCATCATGGCACCTTACATAGTTTACCCAACAGCCACTGTCTGGGATATTATCAGGAATTGCATGAATGCTCTCTCCTAACATACGAGTATCACGAGTGGCAAGGGCATTCCAAAGTTCAACCATAAGGGAGACATTATATAATACATGACATTCAGGCTCTTCTCGTGTCCCAAAGTAGGGGGCTACTAGGGCAGGACTCATTACCACTTCCCCTTTAATGATTGTTGAAGGAGAAGCTATTTCTAAAATGAGACGCAATATTTTAATAAGGGTATGCACCTGTGGGAGATTTCTGCAATTGGTTCCCCACTCTTTCCAGATGTAGGGAATAGCATCGAACCTAAAGATATCGACACCTCTATTGCTCATAAAAAGCATTGCTTTTGCCATATCAATGAGAACATGGTGATTCGAATAATTAAGATCCCATTGATAATGGTTAAACGTGGTAAGAACCCACGAATTCATCATAGCATTGTAGGTGAAATTTCCTGGAGCTAAAACAGGGAATACCTCATTTACATACCTCTCATATTCATCGGGAAGAGTTCTATCTTCAAAGATAAAATAACGACTTTGAGCCTCCTCATCACCATTTTTAGCTTTTAAAGCCCACTCGTGTTCATCACTCGTGTGGTTCAATACAAAATCAATGCAAATACTAATCCCTCGCAAGTGGCAAGCTTTTGTAAAGGTGTTAAACTCTTCATCAGTTCCAAAACGAGAATCTATTGAGGTAAAATCGCTTACCGCATATCCCCCATCATTTGCATATAATGGCATCTTGAAAATAGGCATAAGATGAAGATAGGTAATTCCTAATTCAACTAGATAATCCAATCTTGCTGGCATCTCTCTAAATGTTTCACTAAAATTATTAACATACATCATCATGCCAACCATTTCAGATTTTTGGTACCAATTTGGTTCAACTAAGCGTTGCTGATCTAATTCTAACATTGCTTCACTACGGGAAGCGTATGAAAGTTGAATCATTTCGATAAGTCTTGGATATCCCTCTTCACTATATAGAGATGAGTAAAGAGTATGAAGTTTTGGCTCAAGAAGAGCAAATCTATTTTTAAAGGTGAGGCTATCGTGTATTGTTTCGTTCATCTATTTCCTCATCTGCACAAAAATCAGAAAACAGAGAATTAATATACCTCTCATCTTTCCTGATATCTTTATTTTATTGCTATTATGGTACCGTGTTATAGCTGAGGATTCAATATAAACTCATCTTATTTCATCAAAAACTCACTATTTACAATATTATTCACTAATCAATGTTGACAAAAGATGTAAGTGTGTGGTAGTTTCATCTTCGTTACTTACTGAATATTTGGGGGGTTAGCTCAGCGGGAGAGCGCCTGCCTTACAAGCAGGATGTCGGCAGTTCAATCCTGCCACTCCCCAATAATAATTAAGAGAAGTTTAGGCTTCTCTTTTTTACTTTTTAACAAATATTTTCATTTTTTGCATCAACTCCTTAATTAACCCTCTTTTTGTTGATATACTCTTCGTATCAAGTGTTGTCAGAGGTATATAGAGTGAAAAAGCCGATTAATATGAACATTGTTACACCACGAATAATCCTACGTCCCTTCATTTTAGAAGATGCCCCGTTTATGTTTAAGTGGACAAATGATGTTCGAGTAACACAATATTTGCGATTTAACACCCATAAAAGTGTTGCAGAATCGATGAGAATTATCTCCTCTTGGATCGAAAAAGATACCTTCCCCCAAATTTGTAATTGGGCAATTCTTAAAAGAGAGGATCTAGAAGTAATTGGTTCTATTGGGATTGGAACAACAAGTGTAATAGACGAACGAGGTGAAGTTGGCTATGCTTTAAGGTTTGATGAATGGAATAAGGGGTATATGAGCGAAATACTTCCTTACGTACTTACCTTTGGATTTGATAATATGAACCTACATAGAATAGAAGCAACTCATTCCCTGTTAAACCCTGCTAGTGGGAAAGTGATGAAAAAGGCACATATGAGTAAGGAGTGCCCATTAATGAGGCATTACTACAAAAGTAGTCAAACTGGATTTCATGATAGTGCAATGTATGTTGCCTTTAGTGATACCTATAACAGATATCCATCAGAGATATTGTAAATGAACTCTATCTTTACTACACTAGAAAAGAGGGATGAGAGAAATATGAATGAGATGAAAGAAAGAATTGCAAAGATAAAAGAGCACATAGAGCGTGCAATAAAGATTTCTGGTAGAAACAATTCTGTCTCTCTTATGGCTGTCTCTAAAAACCACCCTTATGAAGCAGTTCTAGAAGCTCTCAATTGTGGTATCACCCTTTTTGGAGAAAATAAAGTACAAGAATTAAGTGATAAATTTCCTCACTCACATCCTAACTACCATCTACATATGATTGGGCATTTGCAATCGAATAAAGTTAAAAAAGTCCTCCCCTTTGTCGACTCAATAGACTCGGTTGATTCAATTAAACTCATTACATTGATCAACAAAGAGGCTAAATCAATAGACAAAGAGATTGAAGTCCTCCTTGAAATAAATACAAGTAAAGAAGAGGCAAAAAGTGGCTTTCTCACTATTGACGAAGTTTATCGCCTCCTCGATGAAAGTGCCTCCTTCACCCATGTAAAGGTGAAAGGACTTATGACCATAGGGCCACTTTCAAATGATGAATACGCAATAAAAACATCTTTTAATACCCTCAGAGAGTATCAAAACGACTTAATAGAGCGCTATCCACAGATTGATCTAAATACTCTTTCAATGGGAATGAGTCAAGATTATCTTCATGCAATCGAAATGGGCTCTACAATTGTCCGTATTGGAACTGCAATCTTTGGTTCAAGGGGCTATTAATGAAAAAAGTAATACTATTCCTTCTTTTATTCACTATGATCCTTTCACCAATCATGGCAGAAGCAGAAGAATACTCCGTAGATGAATTTCCAGATTGGTCACTTCACTTAAGAAGGGGAGAAACACTCTTTTTTGGCTCCCTGCCAATAACCTTTGCCCTC
>SABI01000451.1 GCA_009929055.1 Spirochaetia bacterium
ACAACCTGCATCCAATACTTTATCTTTAAGGATCCCTTCCTGAGTAGGAATAACCTTAACAGAGATATATCCCAAAGACTCTTTTTCTTCGCTCATTTCTTATACGCCTGTCTTGTATATTTCAACTTCCTGCTTCATAGAAAGTCCTTACTGCAACTTGTCTCCACAGGCTTCAATCCCCTCAGACCAAGGGTAATAAATACCCTTAACCTAGGAGGTTTGATTTAAACGTAATCCTTCGTTAAGGATATTCGTCGCTGCATTGATATCACGATCGTGTTTAGTTCCACAATTCCAACACGTCCAGTTCCTGATTTTAAGCCCGATGCGCTCTTTAGGCAGAACACCGCACTGAGAACAGAGCTGGGTACTTGCAAAGAATCGATTAACGATAGTGATAACTTTTGGTTTGGTATAACGCTTAGCTTTATATTCCAGCATTGTTCTAATCGTCCCAAAAGAACAATCTTGAATATGTTTAGCCAACTTATGGTTTTTAACCATCCCTTTTACATTTAAATCTTCGATACTGATCATTTGGTTTTCTTTAATCAGCTTAGTCGTAAATTTGTGTAAAAGGTCTTTACGAATATTAGCGACTTTACGTTCTAACTTTGCTAATTTAATTCTGGTTTTATTACGGTTATTACCCCCATTCTTCTTTTTCATTAAACGACGAGATAACGTCGTTCTACGTTTTTGGTATTTCGCATACGTTTTAGGATTGATTAATTCCCAAGGTTCTCGATTACTAGGTTTAACAATCGCTAAGGATTTAATTCCTAAATCAATGCCTACGAACTTACCTTTACTTTCTGGTTCAGGTTCGATTTCATCAATTTGGTCAACAAAGGAAATAAAATAATCGCCTACGTTATCACGAGTAACCGTATACGAGGAAGGGTCATTTAAGATAGTATTTTTAGAAAATCTAGCATAATAATTAGATTTAGGGAATCTAACCCGATTACCCTCTATATACATATTAACTCTAGAGGCGATACGAAAAGATTGTTTACCCCTTTTAGACTTAAACTCAGGATGCCCGGACAAACCTTTAAAGAATCTCTGAAAAGCATTATAAAGATCGGTAATGGTTTCATATAAGGCATTTGAACTTACCTCGCTCAACCAAGGATATTCGGTCTTAATACGTTTAAATTCTTCCCTGAATGCGGAAATGGAGACTTTGGGTTTCTCTAAGGTCCCCCCTTCCTTCCATTTTTCATATTGCTCTTTGTGTGAGTTCAATAATTGGTTCCATACAAATCTCCGACAGCCAAAGGTACTATTAACTAACTCTACGTCCTCTTCATGGAGTCGGAGTTTAGCTTTCTTACGAATAAACATAATGAGTTCCTCCGACTTTATAACATAGAGTTTAAATTAAATAGGTTAAGTACCAAGATGATACCCATTAGTTAAATTTTCAAAAAAAGACAACGACCAAACCCTACCCCTAAGATGAGTAACCCTCCGAGTAGTTTTAATATCATGACGATATTCACTGTTATCTCCTTTTGATTATTACGTTCGTCTAATAAGTTATCGTTTTGGTATTTCTTTACGGAGTCTTCGTCATCTTATGTTTAGCCGACGAACTATTTATTCCCCTGAGAAGGAATAAATAACTTTGTTCAGTCGGGGTTTCTCTCCAGGTTGCATGGGTGAGTGTAAGCATAAGAAAGTATGAGCGTAGCGAATACCTTGATTGATGCTGAAACGAACGAATTGACTTACCCTAGCCCTTTAGGCCGAAGGCCTAATATAT
>SABI01000452.1 GCA_009929055.1 Spirochaetia bacterium
AGTTTTGTATATATCCTTTCCTCAGAGAAGGGAACCATCAATATCCCAACCACTAAAGCCTCAAACCCTGCAAGAATCCATTTCCCTTTTATTCCCGAAGAGAGAGTCAAGGCAAGAAACAATAACCCTACTCCCATAACTAAAATGTCCATTACTGTAAAGGACTTGTATATTCTGATTTTTACTTTGCTGTTTCTTGGTATATATCTCAAATCTTTGCCCCTAAGTGATTGTTAAACCCTCTTATTCCACTCCGTTTTAATCTTTGCATTTATATCTTTACCTGCCTTTACTACTCCTCCAGTCAGGATATTCTTTATGATTCCCTTGCTTCCAGAATAGAATGCTTTTGCCCCACTGCAACTTGTAGTTATATCCCTTCCCTTTTCCCTAAAGATTCTTCCTAGTGCCATAATATTACCCGAGCTTTTTCTGCCCCTTATGAAACTGCTTCCTCCAAGTATTGTGCCAATCGATGTAAGTGTTATTCCTGCACCTGCTCTTCCGATGCTTGCTGCCGTTCTCATGTTAGAAATAACCCCATTTATCTCGCTTCTACCCGAATTTCTTCCTGCGAGTTCAGCAAATAACACATTGGCTTTTGTCACTGCAAACGTTCCTCCAATCATGAATAACAGTTTTAGCATTCCGTCCAGCTTCTCATTTCCAAAACTTATATACTTTGAGCCGGGAACAATCAGAAAGAATATATTTAAAGACAAAACTATCCCGTATGCGCTTAATGTTTTCCCTATAGTCAGATCCCTCCAGATTCGAAACCTTTCTCCATTGTCTATGGGGATTGCAGAAACGGGAAGAGGGGAGATAAGATACAACAAAATAAGATCAAATATCCTTTGCACAAATACGAGAGCCCCCAAAAAGAGCATAACGAGCATTACCGTTCCTCCGATAATCCCTACAAAGTAATTGATATCCTTAAGGTCATATATGCCCATTATGGTGTCAATGTCTTTATATTCTATTTCCCCACTCTTAATCATAGCTTCTATATTTTCCTGCGAAGCATAATCTCGCAGATATGCCTCTTTTCCTACCGTAACTAGTAGTTCTCCCCCAATCGAATAATTCTCCTGAACAATATTTCCTTTCATCCCCTGGCTTACCGACTGCATCACGGTATTACTTAAAAGTATTCCGGATATTAGCAAAAAGGGTATTACGAGAAATCCAATAAAGCTCTTTAACGAACTCCCAAGTATTTGACTCTTGCTTTTTCTTTCCCCCGTTTCCCCTTCGTTCTTAATTAATGCAGCAATAGTAAATACAAATAACAAAGCAAAGGACACTAAGAGTACTATTAGAAACCCTACACTCACTTCCTTTCCCAAAAGAAAATCCATAACTATATCTTCTTTTGCTCCAGACAGCAAATTGACGGCCTCCCTAAGAAAATCGATAACCGAAAATATCCCGACCATTAATTTGTATATGATTCTATAAAACTCTTCCGTCATTATCTTCTTTTAACCTTGTTCCTCTTTTACCTGGATTCCTTTTCTAATCTCGGTTCTATGCTCGCCTAAAGATTTTCGATATTTCTAATAATTGTTTCTATTCTCAACTCTATGCGTCCCTAAAGATTTTCGATATTTCTAATATTATTGAATCTATTCTCAGCTCTATGCTTCCCTAAAGAATTTCGATATTTCTAATATTATTGAATCTATTCTCAGCTCTATGCATCCCTAAAGAATTTCTCCGCCAGATAGCCCCATTCCTTTTCCTTGCGCTATATCCTTCTTC
>SABI01000453.1 GCA_009929055.1 Spirochaetia bacterium
GCCTAAAGCTGATTGCCCCAATAAGGAACTATTGGAGAAACTCATCTTCAATAAAATAAGTGAGGTGAGAAGCAAGGTAGTAGAGTTAAAATCTGAGG
Source organism: Spirochaetia bacterium (assembly GCA_009929055.1). Lineage (GTDB taxonomy): Bacteria > Spirochaetota > Spirochaetia > Sphaerochaetales > Sphaerochaetaceae > SABI01. Next base: position 99 of record SABI01000453.1, read on the forward strand.
ACAAGGAGTTTTCTGCAACAACCTTGATTGAGAAAGTTTCTAATCCTGTCAAACCTATTACAGTAGGAGAGCTATTCAAGCAACATTTGCATTGTCTTGAAGAGGAAAAGAGAACAGGATATAGATTGTCTATACAACAAACATATAACTCCTTACTCAAATTCAACAAGCATCTGGATATTTACTTTCCTGAGATAGATATTTCATGGTTAAAAAGGTATGAAATATGGCTCAGGAAGGAGGGGAAGGCTGAAAATACCATTGGCATCAGGTTCAGGACTATCAGGATGATATTCAACTTGGCTATAGAGATGGAGATAGTGAAACCTGAATATTACCCATTCAAGAAATTCAAAGTCTCAAAGCTTCACCAGAGTACAGTTAAGAGAGCCATCACAAAAGAAGAGATACAGGCTGTGATTAGTTATCCAACAGAAGGAAAAGACTTTTATATCTGCTTAGCAGTGAATTTGTTTACATTCTCCTATTTCATGGGAGGTATAAACTTTGTTGATATGGCATATCTCACAGAAAAGAGCATCATTGACAATAGGTTGATATATAACAGAAAGAAGACATCCAAACTTATCAATTTACCAATGCAGGAAAGGGCATTGATGGTCTTGAAGAGGTATAAGGATAAAAGTGGCCCTTATCTATTTCCCATATTATCAAACTATCACAAAGCAGAGCAGCAGAGACTAAATAGGTTACATAAGGTCATCACCAAGGTTAATGCAGCCTTGAAGTCCATAGGGGAGGAATTAGGCATACCTATTAAACTGACAACCTATGTTGCCAGACATTCCTATGCTACAGTCTTGAAAAGGGCAGGTGTATCTACCTCTATCATCAGTGAGTCTTTAGGGCATAGCTCCGAAAAGGTCACTCAGGTTTATCTGGATAGTTTTGAAAACAGTCAGATAGACAAGGCTATGGAGAATTTATAATAAAAAAGGGGGAATAAGTCTATATATAGCAAGAAGTTATCCCCCCTTTTTATATCTTTGTTGCATTCTATAAAATAAAATACCATGGATTTTGAAAAAGAACAAGAAGAATGGGCTAAAGTTGGACTACATTTCTGCTATGATAAAGTTGATTTAGAATTTGAAGGATACTCCTCCTCTTCTAGACCTCAGACTTACACAAAAATAAATGGGGCAACTGTTAATCAACAGAAACAAGGTGCTTTTGTAGAAGCTAGCAATCTTATTGATAACAAGTATTATAAAGGTTGTTTTTGCACCTTAGAGGATGGTGATAAATTGGGTGATTTTTTCTCTTGCTTACCGTATGGGATTATTAATAAAACCATTACAGGTATAGGTGCAACTACATTAGAACTTAATTCGGATAGAAATTCTATAATTGTCTTACCAACTAAATCTCTTGCATACAGCAAATTCAAAATAAAAGAAGGAAAAGATGGAGAAAATAGTTGTATGTATGTTGGAAGTCCTATTGGCGACATAAAATCAGACATTACTCTTCAAAGTATTCAAGCTTACTTAAACACAGACAATGAGAAAAAGAAAAAAATCCTTGTTGTAGCAGATAGCTTACCTAAAGTGCTGGATGCTATAGGCAAAGAGCACTACAATGAGTTCTTTTTAATGATTGATGAAATAGATACCTTACAAATAGATAACACATATAGACC
>SABI01000454.1 GCA_009929055.1 Spirochaetia bacterium
TTGTAATAGAGAAATCTTCTAGAACAATCTTTTTTTAGAATCTAGTGAATCATATATATTATACCATAATTGAATCACTTGTTTATAAGCCTTCTCGTCGTGTATTCTTCAACAAGGCATAAAAAGCATACGAGTGATGAGGAGACTATAAGATGAGATGGGAAGTGAGTATCGTAGGTGCTGATACGGTAAAATATATTGAAGAGACTGTATTCAAAGGGTTATGCATGGACAAATTTAAAGCTGATTTTATCGTTGATAACATTGATTTCTCACATCTCGTTGTTGGTGATATTATCCCTATTAACTCTAGAAGTCTTGTAATCGACCAGGTAGGTAAAGGCTGTTATGAAGGATGTGTTCTACATGATAAAAATCTTTATTGTCCCCTAAGAAATGGTTGTGCCTTTGGGCATTGGTTGCAGAAAAAATAAGAAAACGGTTGTTGAGTTATGAGGAAATGGAAAGGAGAGTCTTAAGTACAGAAAACCAGCTATTCACTTATTCTTCATCTCTACTTAACTTTCGTCCCCCTAGAAGGCGAATTATGATGAGGTTAATTACCGACGCAGCTGCAAAAAGATTCCATTGAGGATTACCCGATGCGATACTCCCCACATACGTGTATAACTTAAGACTTACTGGGTATAATTTCTCGTCTGTGAGTAATAGGAGTGGTGCATTAAACCCATTCCAAGCACCAAGGAAAGCCATGAGCATAGATGTTTTAATTATGGGTCTAGAGAGAGGAACAAGAATGTACCACATATACTGCAGCGTTGAGGCTCCCTCTATACGAGCAGGTTCACGCATCTCCCGAGCGTACCCCTCAAAGAAATTTTTCATGTTTATCAAAGCAAATGGTAATGCATGGACAACATAAACCAGAATCAACCCAGTACGAGTATTCAATAGACCGAGCATGAGAAACACACTAAACAAGGGAACAAGCGAGTGCATACCTCCCAGTGTCCCTAATGTATGAACCGAACTCACGATTCCATTCGCACGTTCTTTCTTGATTGAAGATAAAAACCAAGCTGCGGGAATAACTATAAATGGAATTAGGAAAGCACTTCCAGCAGCAAGAAGCACTGTATTAAAAAAATAACGTATGATGTTCTGTTCTAGAAATAGATTCTTAAATGCCTGGAATGATATATGCGAAGGGAGCCAAGTATCAAAGTAGCAGGCATTCAAATTCGAGAGACTCAATCGTACGAGGAGATACACGATAGCGATTGTTACTATTCCGATAATAAGCACGACGCCATACCTGACTATTTGATAAATCACTTCAAGGAGAATACCTATAGTTGATGAAATCCTTTGGTTTATTAGGGTAATTTTAGGAGTGGGAAAAGATTGAATCTTGTGAGATGAGTTTTTCTTCGTAAAGAGTAATACAAATAATACAGCCGGAACCAGAGGAGAAAATCCTTCGAGAAACCCATAAAACACGATATCCAATATCCTGTAAATCAAAAGAGCTATGAGAGTATAAGGGAAGATGTCCAGATATTTGAACGATAGCAGCAAGCCTGTAAGAATTAATATTCTTGGTATAGATATCTGTTCTCGTAAGAATATTACATCAAAGAGTATACCGAGACCAAACAAGAAAATCACAATCACCTTGAATCCAATAATTTGTTTTGCCTTTTGCGAGATAGTGGAACAATACCAAAAGATTAATACGACAGCCACCGAAGCAGTCATTAAGACTGAAAAAGCTGCAGTAACTCCATAGTGAGCAC
>SABI01000455.1 GCA_009929055.1 Spirochaetia bacterium
TTGTGGAGATGGGGATGAAGCCCCTTTGTAACAAGAGCCATCTCTTTATACATATTATTACTTCTTAACCACTTACCAATCACTTTTTCACTTTCACTGTTCATGCTACTTTTCTCTTGTCCATAGATGAGTGCTGTATCTATGGTTGTTCCCCCTTGATTAGCAAATTCATCAAGTAAAGAAAAAGCAGTTTTTTCATCAATGTTAGTTCCAAAATAGGTTGACCCGAGGGCAATAGTTGAAAATTTCTTTGGATTTCCTTCAATTGTAATATAGCGCATAGGTAGACTCCTCATCCCTATTATAAGCACATAAATACAATTGTGGAAGTTAAAGATGTTTCCCGTTATATTATTGACTGTATAATGGCACAGGTGATACAATTATTTTTATGTTTACTACAAATACCCCCCTTTTTTACTCAATTTCTGAGTACATAAAGACTCATTATAACAAGAATCCATTTGTTGTGAGTTTTATAGGAAGTGGGGGAAAGACCTCTTTTATTGAACACCTTACCCTTTATTTATCAACTCTTCATATACGAGTGCTCATCATAACAACGACTCACCTAGCTCATCCGAGGAGACATACATATCCTTTTAAGAGTTATATAGTAGAAAGAGGAGAAAAGGTCGATGAAATTATCTTAGATAATCCCATTCTCGTCATAGGCTCCTTGAAGGATGAGAAAATTGGGCCACTCGATGAGAACTTATTAGAAAGAATTATTCCTCATTATGATGTTGTCCTTGTAGAAGCAGATGGAGCAAGGGGAAAGAATCTTAAATACCATAAAGAACATGAGCCAGTTGTTCCTTCATCAACTTCCTTGTTAATTAAAGTAATTGGTCTCTCCTCATTAGGGAAAAGAGTAGATGAAGAAATGCACAATAGTGACCTTTTCTTAAAGGAATATCCCTGGAATAATGATGTAGTAGATAATAATCTCCTTTATTTCTTAAGTGGGTGTAAGAGTGGACTCAATAGTCCCTATTACCAGGGAGATAGTCTCCTCTTTTATAATCAAAGTGATGCATTAGAGAACTCCACCCTTATCAATTTTATTGAAGAAGGAAGGGAGTATTTCAAAAACTATGATGAGAAAATTATAATTGGGTCGGTAAGAAAAGATAAAATAGTATATTATAAAGATAAGGAATATTAAAGATGAACATATTTAAGAAAGCCTCTGAATTAGAAGAAGAGAATAAACCCTTTGCCCTTATTACTATTACAAAAAGTGTAGGCTCAACTCCAAGAAGCAATGCTCGAATGATAGTCCTATCTGACGGGACCACGTTTGGAACTGTTGGAGGAGGGGTTTCTGAGTTTGCTGCAATAAAGAGGGCGAGTGAATTAATTCCATTGAGAAAGAGTGAATTTTTTGCCCAATCCTTAAAAGTTACCGATGGGCATAACTGTGGAGGGGAACTCGAATTCTATATTGAAGTGATCAATCCCCTTCCTCGTCTTATCCTTATTGGAGGAGGACATGTAAATTTAGAAATTGCTCGATTAGCCTCTTTGTGTAACTTTTTTGTTGAAATCGTAGAAACTCGTCAAGAATTTGCCACCTCTGAAAGATTTCCAGAGGTAAGTACCTTTTATGTTGATGATAGTATAGAAAAAGCCTTAAAAAAGGTCTCAATTGACGAAAAAACTGCAATTGTTATTGCAACGCATGCCCTCGATAAACCAGCCCTTGAATCAGTTATCACTTCTAAAGCTTGGTACATAGGAATGCTTGGTTC
>SABI01000456.1 GCA_009929055.1 Spirochaetia bacterium
AGGATAAAAAAAATGATAAACATGTTCTCTTTCAAGCATTTATACTTAATTGAATAACTGACTTTATTTGCGTCATCTTCAATTGGAGTCATGTGAGTCAGTTGTTTGTGAAAATCTAGTTTTAGCAAATTTTACGAGTTAGTGAAATACAATCGTCAACCAGATAATTAACAAGACATTAAAGAAGGAGCATAATCAACGAAATTCGTTTTTTCGCAGCCTATGTATCAATATGCAAAACGAATACTTCTGTCTATGGAGTGAAAATAATCCAGAAAACACGTAAACATGCATATCCGGCACAAAAGCAATTCAATTTAATGGTGTTTTATACTGGTTTATAATTAATCAATGATATGAACAGAGTTAGAATAGGACAGAATGTGGGTATATTGGTTAGGTGTTACTCTGGTGGTAACGCTGAATCATTCGACAACGCGCTTATAGAGTACGTAAAGATTGTGAGCCGCATCAACCCATCTGTGGTTAAAAATATAGAAGACTACTCGATAAACTTAAATGAAATATCTTTTAATTTTTGGGGAGTAGATCAAACTTATCTAGGTGGGTATTACACTTCCGTTTATTACAAAAAAGTGAACATAGGTGCTCCAGATGGCTTTGATCACTTCTATTTGGATATTCCTACATTGGAACTTGTAGATAAAACCTTCAATACGGGAGGAATTTCGGAAAGTGATGTAGAGATTACCTATTTAAATGTGTCTGGTGATTCAGGTGTAGGTGGTCCTAAGGGAGATAAAGGGGATAAGGGAGACAAAGGAGATCAAGGTATTCAAGGGCCACAGGGACCGGCTGGTCCAGAAGGCCCTCAAGGCATACAAGGACCTAAAGGCGACCAAGGATTACAAGGTATTCAAGGTATTCAAGGTCCTAAAGGTGATCAAGGGGAACCGGGCATTCAAGGACCTAAGGGGGATAAGGGTGATCAAGGTGTACAAGGACCTAAAGGCGACCAAGGAATCCCAGGACCTCAAGGGATCCAAGGTGAGCAAGGATTGTTAGGTCCGCAAGGAAAACCGCTTATCGTATTAGAAAACGGCAATTACGGCAATTGGGATGAATCTTTAGGTATCTATGTAGATAGTGGAGTATTAGCTGCCGCTACTGTGGATATAGAGAGTGTGCCGGTAACTTTTACGGAAGCTGCATTAAGAGAGAACATCCTATCAGAGGAAACTATTCCTGCTATTTTTGGTAAGATTAAGAAATGGTTTTCAAGCCTTAAAGCTTTGGCTTTTAAAGATAAGGTAGACTATACGACGGATATAGACAATACTCCGACAATCCCTAGTTCTACTTCACAGCTTAGTAACAACTCTGGGTTTATCACTAATTCGGTGAATGACCTAGTGAATTACTACCTAAAGAGTGATACGTATACTAAGACGGAAGTTCAAAACTTAATCAGCGCAATAAGTAGTTTAAGAATTGAATCTGTAGCTTCTCTTCCGACTACTGGAGAAAGTAATGTAATTTACTTAGTTCCTAGAGATCCAGGAGGAACAAATAATGTCAAGTTAGAATACATCTGGATTGGTTCATGGGAAGAAATAGGATCTACGGATGTTGATTTAACGGGGTATGCTACTACCATTTATGTAGACACAGCTCTTTCTGGAAAAGCAAATTCAACTCATACTCACAATCCTTCGGATATAAATCTAAGTTCAACGGCAAGATTTGTAACGGATACGGAAAAAAGTACATGGAATGGAAAACAG
>SABI01000457.1 GCA_009929055.1 Spirochaetia bacterium
GGATATTCCTCAACCTAAGAGTTCAGAAATAGGAGTAAGGTGGATTGAAGAAAAGATTAATCAAACTATTATTGAGCTTGAAGATGATTTTGCAAAATACCGACTTAGCGAAAGTTTAATGAGGGTTTATAAATTAGTATGGGACGATTTCTGTTCTTGGTATTTGGAGATAATCAAACCAGCGTATCAAATGCCAATTGATAAGAATACATTTGATTCTACAATAGAGATATTCGAAAGACTAATAAAAATACTCCATCCTTATATGCCTTTCATTACTGAGGAAATATTCCATATCATTAAAGAAAGAAAAGAAGATGAGAGTTTGATGATAAAACTAATGCCAAGTGTAAAAGAAATTGATAGAGAAATTTTAGATAATTTCGATTTGGCTTGTGAGAAAATATCTTCTATCCGTCAATTGAGAAACGAAAAGAATATTCCTTTAAAACAAGAATTAGAGCTTTATATCAAGGAAACAGAAAGTGATTATAAGGAAATGGATGGTATAATTGCTAAGCTTTGTAATCTTTCTAAAATAGAATATATTAAGGATAAGTTTGAGGGAGGAATATCTTTAATGGTTAGAACTATTGAAATGTTTATTCCAATTGGAGATTCAATCAATAAGGAAGAGGAATTAAAGAAATTGAATGAGGATTTAAAATATTATCAAGGTTTTAAAGTATCTGTTGAGAAAAAGCTATCCAATGATAAATTTGTTAATTCAGCACCAGCAAATATTGTAGAAAACGAAAGAAAGAAACTATTGGATGCTAATCAAAAGATAGAAACAATAACAGCTCAGATAGAGACTTTGAATTAATAAAAACATAGAAAAAGACTATTATGGAGAGTATAAAAAAGATATTTAAAATTGGTAATGGACCTTCGAGTTCACATACAATTGGTCCAAGAACTGCTGCTATTGAGTTTTTGGCAAGAACAAGAGATGCATTTACTTATCAAGTTACTCTCTATGGAGCATTGGCCGCAACTGGTAAGGGTCACTTAACAGATAAAGCAATTCTTGAAGTTTTAGGAAGTGAAAGAACCGAGATTTTATGGAAACCAGAGGAAAACCTTCCTTTCCATACCAATGGTATGAAGTTTATTGCATTTAACTCTCAAAAGGAGAAAATAGACGAATGGATAATATATAGTGTTGGGGGTGGGAAATTAGCCGATGAAAACACTGTTTTCTCTCATGAGCATATTTATCCTCATAAGAATATATCAGAAATCTTAGACTATATTGAAGAAAGGGGTATGACCTTTTGGGAATATGTTCAGGAGTATGAAGACAAGGATATATGGGATTACTTAGGAAATATTTGGGAGGTTATGAGACAGAGTGTTGAGGATGGGCTTTCGGAGCAGGGAGTATTACCAGGAGGTTTATGTTTACCAAGAAAGGCTATGCAATATCATATTAGAGCATTAAGCTATAAACCTTCTTTAGTAGGTAGAAGTTTGGTGCAGGCTTATGCTCTTGCAGTAAGTGAGCATAATGCAGGAGGGGGTAAGATAGTTACTGCTCCTACTTGTGGCTCTTCAGGAGTCTTGCCTGCTGTTCTATACCACCTTAATCATGAGGATAGATTCTCTACTAAACAGATTATTTGGGCTCTTGCAACGGCAGGGCTATTTGGAAATGTTGTAAAAGAAAATGCTTCAATTTCTGGAGCAGAGGTTGGTTGTCAAGGAGAGGTTGGTACAGCTTGTTCAATGGCAGCAGCAGCA
>SABI01000095.1 GCA_009929055.1 Spirochaetia bacterium
ATACAATAATAATCCCCAATAGAAGTGATCCAATAGATAGCCAAAGAGATTGTAAAATGGTAGCAAGGGCATATCCTAGACTCATTTTCCCCGTAGCTGAAAAGACCGATAATAGATTTTGGATGATTGATATACTCATAAACGCTAAAAGGACAGAAAAATCAAATTGTCCAAATTGCATAAATTTAGCTCTTCTAAAGAATTGTAAAAAAGGGTCAGTAACTTTAGCAATAAAATCCATTATGCCACCACCACCACTCATATTTCTAAATGGTCTTAACCACATACTAAAAATTCTAATGATAATAAGGATATTATATAATGATAACAGTAAGGCTAGTATCCGCGCAATTTCTCTCATGAGTTTTTCTCCTTCTCACATAAACCAGATATCATTAATTGCTTGATATCCTCTCATTGTAGTAATAAATTCAGGGCTATAAGCAACTGAAAAATCTCTTCCAGCTTTTATGATGTGTTCATTCTGGCTCATAGAAGCCTCTTCTTCTCCCTCTTCTCCTTCAATTATATTCTCTTTCACATGAAGGATGAGAGAGAGGGGGCCATTATAGGTAATACACGAATCCATAATACTATGAAGTTCTTTTGTAGTACATAGCTCTTTTAGTAGGGTTAAATGGGCTTCTTTCAATGCAGCGGGGGGAAGTTTGTCAGGTTCAGTAATTGAATCGACTCTAAAAGAGAGTTCATTGTTTCTTAATTCAAATTGTCCAATAAACCCATAAATAGAATCAACTTTTACACTATCTTGATTGTCAGCCCATGATTGTGGAAGAACTACTGCATTTACTTCTCCATTGAAATCACTTAGTTGTAAAAATGCCATCCTTTTCCCTTTACCCCCTTGGGTAACATGCTCCTTTATAGTAGTTACCATCGCTACAAGGTTTAGACTTCTAGAGGTCGGAATCTTTTCTGGAGAATTTAAATTTACAGTGACAGATCTCATCCATGCTTCTTTGTACATATCCATTGGATGGCCTGATACATAAAACCCGAGAAGTTGTTTTTCTGTATCTAATTTTTCTAATAAAGTTGAATCTTCAAATTCTTCCATAATAAATGTTTCCATTGAAGCCTCTTCATCAGCGTCAAAGAGTGAGACTTGTCCAAAGGCACTACTCTCTTTCCTCTTTTGAGCATGCTTTATTGCATTTTCTGCATTTGCTAGAAGAGTAGGGCGATTTGTTCCTAATTCATCAAAGGCTCCCGATTGAATTAACGATTCAATAAGGCGAGTATTAAGGACTTTTTGTTCACTTCTATAGAGGAAATCAAGAAATGAAACAAAGGGGCCATTCTCAACTCTATCTTTTAATATATGTTCAACTGCAGCAGAACCTACATTTTTAATCCCTTGCAATCCATAGACAATAGCTCCATTTACAACTGAAAATTGTCTATCTGAACTATTTATCGAAGGTGGGGTAATAGTGAGTCCCATAGATTTTGTATCAGCTAGGTAGAGGGAAAATTTATCAGGAGAGTTCATCTCATTTGTAAGGTTAGCTGCCATGAATTCAGCAGGGAAGTTTGCTTTTAAATAGGCTGTTTGGTAGGCAATAACAGAGTAAGCCGCAGCGTGAGATTTGTTAAAACCATAGCCTGCAAAGGGAAGAAGCATCTCAAAAATGTCTTCAGCAATCTGTTTAGAGTATCCTTTCTTTTGGGCACCCTCAATAAAGTTTACTTTTTCTTTAGCCATAACATCGACTTTCTTTTTCCCCATAGCACGTCTAAGTAAGTCTGCAGCTCCCATTGAATAGCCAGCAATAATTTGAGCAACTTCCATGACTTGCTCTTGATAGACAATTACTCCATAGGTTGTTTTTAAAGGAGGTTCTAAATCTGGATGAGAATATTCTATAACATTTTTACCATTTTTAGAGTCAACAAATTTTGGGATATAGGCCATAGGACCTGGGCGATATAGGGCATTTAATGCTACCAAGTCTTCAATAGAATTGGGTTTTGCATCTTTTAGGATCTTTCTCATCCCAGGGCTTTCAAATTGGAAGACCCCACTACTTTCTCCTTCACACAACATTGCATATGTTTTTTCATCATGTTCATCAATCTCTGATATTGAGAAATCGGGGTTTTCATGGCGAATAATCTCTTCTGCATGTTGAATAAGGGTGAGTGTTTTTAATCCCAAAAAGTCCATTTTTACAAGGCCACACTCTTCAAGCATATCCATCGTATATTGAGTTGAGACAAGGTTTGTCTTTGGCTCAAAGTAGAGGGGGACATAGGAAGATAAATCACTCTTACCAATGACAACACCAGCTGCATGAGTAGATATATGGCGGTTTAATCCTTCAAGGCGTTTAGCAACATCAAAGAGTTCAGCATACACGCCCCCCTTTGCAATGAGTTCTCTTATTTCTGGGCGATAATTAATTATCCCTTGAACTGTGAGCTTAGGAGGTTTATCTCCCTCTTTTTCAGGGGGAAGAGATTCTGGAACAAGGTTAACGATACTCGTTGCTTCACTAAAAGGGATATCGAGAACTCGCGCCACATCCTTTATTACCTGTTTTACTTTCAGCGTTCCAAAAGTGGCAATTTGGGCAACCCTATTTGTTCCATATTTAGCAGTTACATAGTCGATAACTTCTTGACGCCGTTCAAAGCAGAAGTCTATATCAAAATCGGGCATTGAAACTCTTTCTGGGTTTAAAAATCGTTCAAAAATAAGATTATATTTAATAGGGTCTATATCAGTGATAGTCATAGAGTAGGCAACTAGTGATCCTGCTCCACTACCTCGCCCAGGGCCTACTGGAATTCCATGTTCTTTTGCCCAGAAGATGAAATCCCATACAATAAGGAAGTAACCAGTAAAACCCATACTAATAATGACATCAAGTTCATAATCGAGCCTCTCTTGTAACTCTTTTGTCACTATAGGGTATCGTTTTGCTAATCCCTCATTTGCAATATGCCTCATGTAATCGCTATCAGATGAGAATTCAGGAGGAATTTCATAATCAGGGAGTAATGGACCTGGCAGATTAATATGTAAATCAATCTTGTTGGCAATCTTTACACTATTTTCAATTGCTTCGGGGACGTAAGAAAATAGTTCATACATCTCATCTCCACTTTTTAGATAGAATTGATCTGAGACAAATTGCATTCGGTCCGTGTCATTTTTCTTTTTATTTGTCCCAATACACACAGCAATATCTTGGGCATTTGCATCAGATTGCTCAATGAAGTGAATATCATTAGTGGCAACAAGGGGGATTCCTGTCTCTTTAGAGAGAGTTATCATTAGCTTATTTACTTTCTTTTGTTCAGGAATACCATGATCTTGAAGCTCTAGATAATAGCGATCATTATCAAAAATTGAATGATAAAAGAGGGCTCTCTGTTTTGCCCCTTCATAGTTGTCTTGATTAAGAAGAGAGGGGATTTCTCCCCCTAAACAAGCTGAAGTGCAAATGAGTCCTTCGTTATAGGTTTTTATCAAAGAGTCATCGATTCGAGGTTTATAATAAAATCCTTTTGTATAGGAAAGAGAGTTAAGAATTAATAAATTCTTGTATCCAACTTCATTCATTGCAAGCAAAATAAGGTGGTAATACCTTGATCCACTCATAGTAACTGATTTGGAAGTGTAAGATTCTGGGTTTACATAAAACTCACACCCAATGATTGGTTTAATATTATTATTTTTGCATTCATGATAAAACCTGAGGGCTCCAAACATGTTACCATGGTCTGTAAGTGCTAGAGCATTCATCCCTAGCTCTTTTGCTTTTTCCATATAGCGATGGATTGGTGCAATACCATCAAGAAGGGAATAATCACTATGGTTATGCAAATGAACAAATTCTCGCATACAATTGACTCCTTAGAATGAACTGTATTGTACCACAATGAGACAATATTTTTTAGTCCTAATCAATGAACTTATCTATCAGAGAGGCTTTGTGCATTCAGGGCATGTAGAGAGGCTTCGATACATCGTTTAGCCCTCTCTATTTGAATAGGTCTCACATCCTCTCCTATAATTACATAGAGCTTTTCGATGACGACTTTTACTACTTTTCCTATTTGATTTGTTGTTAATGGAATGATTGTCCCATTCATCATCAAAGATAATTCTTCTGGAATTAAAAATAGAGATGTTGGGAAAATGAGGCACATACGAAATTGGGTGATTATTGATTGATTATACCAACCTGCAGCAGAGAGAATCACCGCTTCATCACTCTTTTTCATTGGGTTTTCTGCAGTGATAAAATAGGAGAAGGTCTCTTTTTCAAAAGAAACTCGTACTTTGCTCACTATTTCTTGTCTCTTTAATATGAGCTCTCCATTATTTTTATATATCTCTTTTATAGGAACCCATCTGTTCATTGATTTTTGAGCTGCAAAAGAACGTATTTCAACTTCAGCATCTAATGTAGCTAAGGCACTACAGACAAGGAGTCTATGGTGTTTAATACAAATTACACCACCTACTGTTATTTGGGATCTTACGATTTCTGTTCCTGTTTCTTCTATTGCATCGAAGAGTAATTTAGGAAGTACTTGTTTTCCTACACTTAGCAATTGTTCTAAATTAACAGCACAACCAAACTCTAAATAGGCATCATTTCTTGTTATTTGCTGAAATTCAACAATCCCTGCTAGGTAGATGATATCTGTGGAAGAAGAGTTGTTTGGATAATATCCTTTTTGGCTCATAATATAGGTTCCACCCCCAAAGAACAGAGGTTTAGCTACTCTCGAGATTGATTGAGCTAATTCATTTACTGTTTTTGGCATATGAACTGTTGGAGATCTAATTCCCTCGAACACGTCGTTTCCTCCGATAATTTGCGGCAGCTTGAAATATTGTTACCATCTCTTGGGCATCTAAACAGGCACATGTATTAAGTCTCATTTCACGAACAATAGTTTCCTCATCGACGCCATGCTTTCTCACATCCTCTGTTTTTACTATTTGTTTAAGCAAGGATTCAAGAATTAAGGTTTTTGAAGCATAACAGCGAGAACAAGGTTGAAGATGTGTATCATCATATGCCCTTTCAATATCGTGCCAATACCTTGTTTTTTTAAATCCCTCATAGGTGGTGATGTTTTTACCTTTAATACGAAAAGCAGGAATCAAGCATGAAAGAACTGCTTTATCATCAAGCATTACTATGCAATTACCACAAAAATTTCCGTCACAATTGCTATTGAACTTATTAACGGTAGCATCTTCACTCAAAATAAGGTTAAGGGGTTTATTGCTGTTTACATACATGGTTTGAGAAATTTTATCAATGGTGCATTCTATTTTCATGAGTCAGCTCCAAAATGAATATTCAGTGTCGAATTGAATGGGAGAGATGTTATCTCTTTTCCTGTAGCAGAAGAAAGGGCAGAAACATAAGCGGCATATACCATCGCTTTGAGGGCTTGAGTTGCACTTGATGGGATATTTGATTCTTTCGAGCTTTTTACTTCGATATCTATCAAAGGTGGATCGTTATTTTTATGAATCGGAATAAGATTGAACGTATAGAGGGTTGAGTAAATAACATGCCTAAATTTTGATGCTAATTGTTCTTCATTCATCACATGAGAGCATAAGAATCGGGCAAACACTCTTCGAGCAAAAGCTGTGAGGGTAATCGTATCAATTTCAATTTCTAGGGTGAGGCAACCCCAATTCGAACTTATAAACTTAGTGGTAGGAGTTGCTATAGTACTTTTTGCACTTACCGATGCACTGATAGGGAGGGGTTCCTGGAATCTCTTGCTTTTAATAACACTACATACTTGCCGAATCATCTCAATTGAGCGAGCAACATCAAGGGAGAGTACCTCAGGGCCACTATCGATCATCTTAGAGGTCTCTCTGGTAACACTATGGATAATAGAGGCATCGACAGAAAGTTCTTCAGAAATTACACTATACCAAAGAGTTTTAGTTTTTTTACTAGGATAAAAACTAGAATTTACAAAGATATTATTATTGTCTAATGTAATTTCAATCTTACTATCACGATGTAATGCACTATCGAGGGAGAATCCACTCACTCCAGCACCACAGGCAATTCCAATTCCCCTAGAATAGTTTAAAAATGTTGATAAATGTTGGCTTTTTTGACTTTGTAGAGAATATACTGCATAGTGCCTAGCGAAGTCTGAAGCCTCAACAGTTTCACTTAACAAATCCTTTAGCTGGTTTATACTCATATTCTCTATAACACTTTTTCTCTCGTTATAGTCGTTGTACTCCTTTATCCTCCAGTTAGCAGGATTCTTTTTAAGAAATCGAGCTAGAGCAGAAGCGTGCGCTTCAGTTGAAAAGAGGGCAGGTGTGTATCCGAGAGAACCAAAGAAGTGGGCTGGAGGAGTATGAGATTCAACTATGCGAAGGGATACGTAAAAAGCTTTAATTGGATACAAAGGTAATAACCCTGCTATCATCTGTTGGACCATTTCAAAAGAGAAAAGGGGATAAGCTCCTTGATCAATTTCTACCTCTATAGTTTCAGCTATTGGTTTTTTCCCTTCATCTAAAATAGTCTCTCTTGTAATAGTAGTCTGACTTTTATATGTTGGTGCTTTACTGTAAAGGATTACTTTTTTATTTGCTTTTATTGCTGCAAGAGATGCAATTGAAGCGAGTACTGATGGCCAAATGAGTTTTTCATCGTGCGCTGTATAATGTCCTTCATTAATAACTACAACACTTTTTTTTGTCCTTCCACATACTGAAGCGACACTATCTTGAACGTGAAAAGGCCATTGGGTAGGTACTCTAATATAGAGAAGATCTTCTTCTACCCAAGCTTGAGCTTTAGTATATGATTCTTCTACAGATTGCTCTCTCTCATCAACATATGTGGCTGAAAAAGAAGAACTCTGTGGTGTGCGAAATGAATCGACATCGTTGTACATATATTCAATTGGGGAGTGGGGTTTTAATACACTTTCACTTTCTGTTGTGGCAACGTTCTGATAATCAATTTCAATCTGTTTGCCCCTTATTGTCACACTTTCAAGGTCTGGTCCAAAAAGGGCTAAGACAGGCTCATTGATATATTTTACTGCATGAGAGGCAAATAAAGGGAATTCTTCTTTACATGCTGAAACATATGTGCTCCCAGTGATATCGGTTGAGTCGATTATAAAAAAAGGTTCATCTTTTTCTATCTTAGAATGACCTAGAATAGAACCCTCTTCTACTGTGCTATGGATAATAATTCCATGTAAAGTGTTAATAGTATCTAAGTTATTAATTTTATTTTCCATATTGTTAGGCACAATTCCCTCTTTGGTAAAAATACCATTTTACGTATCTGTCTGCAATGGCAAAAATGAGTAAATACGATATACTATACTACAAGTGAGGAGTCTATGGGAGAAATTGATCTGATTAAAGAAGAAATAAACGATATAAGCAGCCGTCTTACTGAATACCAGAGACAATACTATCAATTTTCAAAGAGTCTCATCAGTGATAAAGAGTATGATGCTCTTTTAGATCGACTAATTGCCTTAGAGAGGCGTTACCCTCAATTTGCCCTCTCTTCATCCCCCACCACGAGAGTTGGAAGTGATCTTTCTAGCACATTTGATGAAGTAACACATACCACTAGAATGCTCTCTCTCGATAAAGTTTACACAGGAGAGGGTATCAAGGAGTGGATGAGAAAAAGTAATGAAAAGTCTAAAAATAATCTCTCCTTTACTATCGAAGAGAAAATAGATGGTGTTTCTCTTGTTTTATACTATCAAGATGGAGTCTTGGATAAAGCTGTTACAAGAGGTAATGGGTATGTTGGAAATGATGTTACTGCAAACGCAAAGACAATAAGAGCTATCCCCCTTACCCTTCCTACTCCCCTTACTATCGCAGTAAGAGGGGAAGTGTTTATAGAAAAAGAAGATTTTAATAGGCTAAACAGCACATTAGAAACACCTTTTGCTAACCCAAGAAATCTAGCGAGTGGAACCTTGCGACGACTAAAAAGTAGTGAAACAGCGAAGATGCCCCTTAAGATATATCTCTATGATGCCTATCTCTCTTCAATGATTCCAACACAAGGAGAGATGTTACAATATCTCATCACTCTCGGGTTTCCTGTAAACCCAAACCTTGCGATAGTTTGCGATTCTTTTGATTCTATAATTGTTCCTGATTTTACTTCAATTATTACCTTCTCTCACCTCGATGAATACCTTGAGACTAGTTACCAAAAGAGAGCTTCACTAGAGCATGAAATAGATGGCCTCGTTATTAAAGTAAATGAGCTAGCAATGAGAGAAGATTTAGGATATACAAATCATCATCCTAAGTGGGCAATAGCTTATAAGTTTGACTCTCCTGGAGGAGAAACTATTGTTACCTCTATAGATATTCAAGTTGGCAGGACTGGGAGAATTACCCCTGTCGCACGAGTTGTTCCAGTTCTTGTTGCCGGCTCTACCATTTCGAATATTACTCTTCATAACCAAGATTATATTAATCTCTTAGAACTTGCCTTAGGTGATACTGTTGCTATTAGCAAGAGAGGGGATGTGATTCCTGCAATAGAAAAAGTAGTTGAAAAGAATAGTGTCGGTAATTCTACCTATCTACTTCCACATAAGTGCAACGCTTGTGATAGTGAGCTCGTTAGTAGAGGAGCTCATCTGTTTTGTCCTAATTATTACTGCCCCGAACAAGTAGTTGGGCGAATCTCATTCTTTGTTGGACGCGATCAAATGGATATTGAATCGTTTGGGCCAGAAACAGTAGCTACATTACATCGTCTCGGCCACCTAAAGGATATTCCCGATATCTATACTCTCGATTATTCTCTCCTTATTGGACAAGAGGGGTTTGGTGAGAAAAAAGTAGCAGCCCTCATTAAAGGGGTTGATAAGAGTAAAGAGCAACCATATAAAACAGTTCTCCTCTCTTTAGGCCTCCCTGATATGGGCAAGAAAGGGGTTGAGTTGATAATTAAAAGTGGATGTACCTCAATTGATATGTTGCTTGATTATGTCGAAAAAGATAACAAAGAACCCCTATTGAACGTGAAAGGACTTGGAGAGAAGACAGTTAACGCCCTTTTTGAAAGCTTAAGAGAAGAGCATATGAAACAAATTATTGAAAAGTTGAAATTAAGTGGTCTTAATTTTGAAGTAGAATCA
>SABI01000458.1 GCA_009929055.1 Spirochaetia bacterium
GATATGGTGTTCCTGAAAGAAGATATCTAAATCTAAAATAATGCTTATGAAGATGTAAAACTTTTGTCCATCTTGATTTTCTATTCTTTATAAGATGAGCTTCATCAAGGATGATTGCTCTTTCTTTCCCCCATTCTCCTAAAGGAAGACAAGCTGATCTATAATCTTTTGAAGCTTTTTCTCCTTTCTTAGGCTTTTTAGTCTTCTTATAAGCTTCATCACTTAACATAAGAAAAGAACGATAAGTCATAATTGCAACTTTTACATGAGACTGAAAAGGGTTTCTTCTAGAAGCATTTGCTACATAGATTTCTTCTTCTTTTAGGCCAAAAGTATTAAATCTAAGAAGCTCTCTTCTGAAGTTATAAATAGACTCTGTAGGAGCTACTATAAGAATTTTATCAACAAGCTTTTCATAAACTAAATGATTAAGAATTCCAGAAACCATAAAAGTCTTGCCAAGACCAGGTTTATGAGCAAGATAAAGTCTGCTTTGCTTGACTCCTCTTTTTATTGTCTCTTCCTGATAGGGTCCTATAGGAGTTCCACCTAGAATTTCAGAATTATACTTAATTCTAAATTTCTCAGTCTCTGGCTTAGGAACTAATAAAGAATAGATTTCTGCTGAAATATCAAAATTTTCTATCTTCAAAAGCTCTTCTAAAGCATCTTTGCTTTCGTCAATATCTTTTAACCACACCATATCATTATATTCAAATTCTGGTTCAAACTTAAACCAATGCTCTTTTAAGATATCCTTGATCACATTAAAGTTTGGACCTGATATCTTAAGAGCAAGTTTCTGTTTGTCTCTGCTTAAATATAATATGATCATTTTTGTTTATACCCTTGGAATTTTTTCTAATTTGAAAAAAGATCCTTTCTCCTTCTTAGGAAAAAATTGATAAACTCTTGGATCTATCTTAGATACATCAAAGTCAAGAGTCTTATAGAGACTATTCAAAGTAGAAGGATTAAAAGAACAAACATAAGTGTTTTCTTCAATCTCTTCAGGAGTAATGTCAAGGTAGTTTACAAGTTTGTAATTCATCAATAATCTAGGAGTATTTTCTTTTATCCTTTCTTTAAAGATTGGAGAAACATAGTCTAAATCATCAACATGTCTGTAGATATCTTGTATTGAATCAAATTCAGAAATAAGCCTAACTAGTACTATAGTTCTGATACCTTCAACACCAATAGGTACATTATCTCCAGCGTCTCCTTTAAAACTCTTGTACATACACATCTTATTCACAGTAGGCTCAAAACCATACTTATCTATAAAACCTTGTCTATCATAGATATGGTAGTCTTTATCTTCATACTTAGCTACATGGACATTTTCTCTTATAGCTCTAAACCAGTCTAGATCATTAGAGACAAGAAGTATTGATTCTTCAGGATTCATTTTAACCATAGTATCTACAAGATCGTCAGCTTCCATTCCTTCTACTTTTACAGTCCTATAGTTATTTTTATAGTTAAGAAAAATTAAATGAAGGTAGTCAAGACTTCTGTAAAAGGCTTCATCTTTCTTCTCTCTATTTGCTTTGTATTCTGGATCAATTTCTTTTCTTCTATTTAGCCCACTATGGCTATTATCAAAAAGAAAGAAGACTTCTCCATTCTGTTCAAGAAAGTCTCTCTCAATCCTTTGGATCATTCTTAAAGAATTATAAATTCCGCCAGTCACCATTTCCATTCCATCTTCAAGGACAGTAGTCATTGACTGTCCTG
>SABI01000459.1 GCA_009929055.1 Spirochaetia bacterium
GTTCATTTTCACTTAATTGAGGTAGAACCCTCTTTAACCAAGCTAACTCCTTATCTTTATCCCATACAGGTCTTGATAAATCATCTACTTGCCTTAATTCAAACTCTACATCAAACTCTTCATCAGTCTGATTAATAGTCTGTTCTTTTGCTACAGTTGAAGCTGCACCATTAGACTCTCCCTGATTAATAGTAGCAGGAGTAACAGGCTTTTCAATCTTAACTGGTTCAGTAGAAGGAGTATAAAGTATAGTACTCTCTTGAGACATATCTACAACTCTCTGAGGATTACCTTCCAGTATCTTCTTTATACTGTTCTTAGCCTCAGCCTCACTGTATGACAGTACAGCATTCTTTACTAAAACAATAGTATTACCATTAGGAAATACTGCATAGAAATCATTAGATGCAACATGTGCAGGTTGATTTCCAAAGCCTTTAGTAATATTAGGAACCTTAGTAATATATACCTCAACTCCATTCACCTTTCCAATAGGACTTAGATACCCTGTATGCAACTTTCCATCTCTTAAGAAGTAACCTACTTTACTATCTGACATACTATAGTCTGGTAGAACATTGTTTATAGGCTCTCTTGTTTCAAATGTACTGTTGAATATAGGTAAGCTACTATTAGTATTATTCACTTCTGGAGTGGATACACTACCAACTAAAGGAACATTCACAGATGAATCATAGTTAAGAAGAATACCCTTCTCCTTACTTACTCTACTAACATTGTCCTTATTATACTCAAGTACAAAGGGTAATATAGCTAAAGTAGTGATAGGAGTATGATATTGAGATTCAAATAAGTTCTTGTAAGCACTTAATTGTTTAGTATAATATTGCTCCTGACTCATTGTTTGGGTATTAGATTTATTCTTAAAATAATTAACCTTTCTACCATTCCTATCAATAAAGTCATAGAAGCTATATCTACTTGTCTTAACATCATATATCTTGAAGTTTCCACTAGCATCTACAGAGAGAATATCTACCTCACCAGCTACTCTGTTTCCATTCTTATACTTATTAAAGAGTACTATATTATTAGTAAGGAATGTTTCACCTCTTGCTTCAATATTACTCTTAATTTCAGTAAGAGAAGTAACCAAATCATTGAATGCCTGTTCAGACATATTACTTGGTTTAACTGGCATTTCACTTGATGTAAAGAAGTTTCTGATTACACTATCTACAGAAGTACCTGCTTCTAATGCTCTTTGTGAGTTAGTTCCAGACATCTTATCTCTTACTATATTCACAATAGTATCTCTACTTCTTGCATCTATCTTACCCTCAAAGGCTGTGAGGTCTACACCATAATGATTACTTAAGTTCTTAAGATAGTTATTGAACTGTGTTGTATTATCTGCATTCTTTGAGAGATTAACTCTTAAATCCTGTAGAGCTTTAGTCTGTTTAGGAGACTCAACCCAATTACTTCCTAATACTGAATGTACCCTCTTATATTCATGGTATTTACCATCATCCTCAAGTATATAATAGAACTCACCATCAGTTCTTGTCTTATCAACCTTAGCTTGATTCTCTGCAATCTGGTCTATAACTTTCTTAGAGTCAGCTACAGTCTTCTTTCTACCAGCTAATTTCTTTTTGAATTTATCTGATTCAGCACCAGTCACATACTGACCTGTATTTCTGTTCAGAACCTTACCATTAGGAAGAAGGGTTATACCCCCCACCATCATAGAACCATTCTGAGCATCTCCATAG
>SABI01000460.1 GCA_009929055.1 Spirochaetia bacterium
TAACCCATAATATAATCAACCCCTACTTTTGCTTTTAATCTAAAGTTGGTACTTAATTCGTATGAGTAACCAAGATAACCACTGAAACTTGGTAAGAAACGTGTTATCTCCAAAGCATTCAATTCGCTATCGTGGAATGAAACATAGTTACCCTCTTTATTATCTCTCTCTCTAATCATCATATTAACCCCTGCATCTATGCCAATAATAAAGTGAGATAGACCTGTTGTAATAAAGAGATTATATGTTGCCATTATTGGCATATAGTTATATGAGTTGAATTTATCGAAACGAATAGGGTTATAAGCCCCAATTGCTTCTTGTGTAATTACTAATCCAGGGAAATAACTTAAACCTAAATGACCTCCAACTCCATGTGCTACACTAACTAACATATCCTTTGGTCTGCCTGTTTTGTAAAGATATTCAAGTGTAAAACCATATCCCCAAGGGTTTAGCATGGCGTTATCACCCATTACCATCTTAGCATGAGTATTAACACTAACTAAGTATTCTGGTACTGTGTGAAGGTATCTTCCCTTTCTCCAATCCTGAGACATTAGGTTAAGAGCTAAGATAGAAACAGATAAGAAAATAAAGATTTTTTTCATAATAATTATGGTTTAAATTTATAATATCAAGGTTCAAAATTACAAATAAATTCGGAATGTGCAAGTTTTTTGTACTATCTTTGCGTTATTAAACTTAGAATCATTAAAAATATTAATTGAGATGAAGAATAGAATAACGGAATTATTGAATATCGAATACCCGGTTATATCGGGCGGAATGGTTTGGTGTAGCGGTTGGGAATTAGCCTCTTCTGTAAGTAATCAAGGGGGATTAGGGCTTATTGGAGCTGGGAGTATGAGCCCCGAAGTCTTGAAAGTGCATATCGATAAGGCAAGAAAAAATACCGATAAACCTTTTGGTGTGAATATCCCTCTTATGAATTCTAACAGCCAAAAGCATATTGAAACGGTCATAGAAGCTAAGGTCCCTGTGGTTTTTACCTCGGCCGGAAACCCTTCTCTCTTCACTTCTTTGCTCAAATCACACGGGATAAAGGTCGTGCATGTGGTCTCTAACGTTAAGTTTGCCCAGAAGGCAGAGGCTTGTGGAGCTGATGCAATTGTTGCGGAAGGCTTTGAAGCAGGCGGGCATAACGGGAAAGAAGAGACCTCAACCCTCGTCTTAGTAAACCAAGTCGTGAGAGAAGTGGCTCTACCAGTTATTGCTGCAGGTGGGATAAGCTCGGGTAAGCAGTGGTTAGCCATGGAGGCACTGGGTGCAGAAGGGGTTCAAATAGGCTCTTTATTTGCTGTTAGCACTGAGAGCTCGGCTCATATCAACTTCAAAAACGCAGTATTAAACGCTAAGGAAGGGGATACTAAGCTCTTCTTTAGGAAGCTTTCCCCAACAAGACTCCTCAAAGGGGGGTTCTTTAACCTTGTTCAAGAGGCTG
Source organism: Spirochaetia bacterium (assembly GCA_009929055.1). Taxonomy (GTDB): domain Bacteria; phylum Spirochaetota; class Spirochaetia; order Sphaerochaetales; family Sphaerochaetaceae; genus SABI01. The sequence continues at coordinate 1,466 of SABI01000460.1, forward strand.
AGAGCAGGGGGGCAAGCAAGGAGGAACTCTTGGAATTAATAGGGTTTGGAAGAACTAAGAAAGGTATTTTTGAGGGGGATTTAGAGGAGGGAGAGTTGGAGATAGGACAGGTTTCCTCAAGTATTAATGCTCTGCTATCGGTGAAAGAAATCTTCCAAAACCTCTTAGAAGAACGCTCTTTATCAAGGCAAAGGCTTCTAAATATGTCGTATTAATGCTCTTTACCCTTAATTTTAATAAATGTTTTCCTTGCTTTAAAGGCAATTAATCCCT
>SABI01000461.1 GCA_009929055.1 Spirochaetia bacterium
GCCTACTACAACCAAGAAGGCAAGCTCGTGGGTCAAAGAAGAGCTAGAGCGGATGAATTACAAGGAAATATTTTCCGATTCAAGAAAGAAGGTACTAATGACTAATTAATACTAGCAATGAGCAACAATAACGAAAACAAATTCAACATCACACTAGCGCCCGGCACAGAGAAGGCCGAGTTGATTATCAGGCAACTTGACGAACCAAATGAGATTCCGGTGAAAGCTCCTTTAGCACTATCTATAAGTGGCGTAATAGGTTCGGTAAAAACATTCCTAGAGACAAGAGAAATCTATGTTCCCAAATCACACATTCTTGTTGATCGGGAGAATATGACAATAACTCTCATTGTCAACGAAGATCTCCACTACGAGAAATGTCAGATAGTTGGCAAGGTTGAGGTTCACCCATCTTTTCAAGCCTTTGGTATCAACACAGGTAAAGTCTGGACTCCTGCTAAGCTTGGACTGTTCTGCAAGATGAACAGGGCATTCTTCGCCAGTAAGGAAGATAACATGAGACTTGTAAAAGAACTCATGAACTTCAATGGTAAAGTCAACAGTAATATTGAGACCTCTTTGAGAGAGAATGGTAGCAAGACAGACAACTTTGAACAAGTTGTTGAATCCAACATACCAGCGGCCTTTACTCTTAAAATTCCGATTATCAAGGGAGGATCCATTGAGACTCTTGAGATAGAGACTTTCGCAGATATTGATGGTAGGGATGTGTCATTCACCCTTCTATCTCCAGGAGCTAATCAGGCAATAGAGGAAATCAGAAACGAAGTGATTGACAAAGAACTTGAGGGAATAAGAAACCTCAACCTCGGGATTACAATCATTGAAGTATAAACAACAAAAAAAAAACCTCTCTGAAAGAAGGGAGGGTTTAATACTAAAACACAATGGCACTAAGAGACCAACCATATTTACCACTATATGTTCAGGATGTGCTTACAGACGAGAGACTAATAGAATGCTCTGCTGAAGCTCACGGGGTATATTTTCGCCTATTATGCATATTGCATAAGCAGGAAACTTACGGACTGATTTGTTTGAAGCAAAAATACAAGCAAACCGATAAGCAAGTTTTAAATTTTGCACAAATGCTTTGCAAGCAAATGCCATTTGAGGCAAGACAAATTCATGGTGCACTGGAAGAATTAATAGCAGAAGGCGTATTGATATTAAACGGAGATAACTTATATCAAAAACGAATGCTAAGGGATGGAGAATTGAGCACTCTGCGTGCCGATGCAGGTAAAAAGGGCGGAAGTAGCGTCACTAAGCAATACGGAACACAAGGCTACCTATACTTAATGAGTGATGGCTTTGATAAAAATAAAATCGGTATTTCATTAAACCCTAAAAATAGGTTATACCGCCTAAGATACGATTTAAAACTACCTAAGCACTTTGTAGTTAGAGATACAATCCAAGTTAAAGACATGGGCCTATCTGAGGATATTGCTCATGAGTTTTTTGCCGATATTTTAGACGGAGAGTGGTTAAAATCAGGCTATAGCGAGGTACAGGAAAAATTTGCTTTGCTTAAAGCAAAACTACAAGCAAAATCTCAAGCAAACACTGAATATGAAAATGAAAATGAATATGAAAATGAATATGAAAATGATTTATCTAAAGGAGGTAAAGGGGGGAAGCGCTCTGCCAGGTTCAAGCCACCTACTCAGCAAGAGGTAGAAACTTATCTTTCTCTCAAGGGACAGTTTAAG
>SABI01000462.1 GCA_009929055.1 Spirochaetia bacterium
AAATTTGACGTAAAATTTTCATTTACATGAATATTTTTTTCATACATAATAGGAGATACCTAAGGAGCATGTAGATATGGATAAGATGGAAGGGAGTTGCCTCTACCTCATTACTCAAATGTATCATAACCTTAGTGTCTCTCACAAACTCATTGCTGATTATATTTTGAATAATCCAGAAAAGGCAGTTGAACTCACTATCGATAAACTTGCTCTCCAGATTGGTACAAGTGAATCAACCTTAGTTCGTTTTGTCCGAAAGATAGGCTATAGTGGCTACCAATACTTTAGGCTCTCTTTAGCAACGGAAATTATTCCTGTAATAAAACGACTCTATGAACGAGAATTACGGGAGGAAGACCATATTATTCCCCTTGTATTTAATAGTGCTATAAGTACTCTTAATGCAACTCAAGATATCTTACAAGAAGAAGTAATTAATGAAGTAGCCAAAAAGTTGATGAGCGCGAGGTGCTTTTCAATGTTTGGTCTCGGTGGATCATACATTGTAGCCCTTGATGGGTTTCATAAATTTATTCGCTTAGGGGTGAATATAAAAATAGTAGAAGACTTTCATATGCAACTTATGATAGCTTCTCAATTTCAAAAAGGGGATGTAGCCCTTATCTATAGCCACACAGGGGTAAATATAGACTCCTTAAGCATTGTAAGGGAGTTAAAAAAACAGCAAGCTTACATCATCTCAATAACAAGCAATCCCCACTCTCTCATTGCAACAGAAAGTGACTTAGTTCTTCCTGTTCATGTAAAGAATAATGGGGTTATTAGTGAGGCCTTTTCTGCTCGTATAGCTCAAATGGCAATCAATGATGTCCTCTATTTATCATTATTAAGGCAAAACGAAGAAGAGGCTGTAGTGCAATTAGAAAAAATGCAATCAGTCATTTCAAAAAGACGTATATAGAATAACCTGTTCTACTTCAAGAATATTGAGTAGAATAGAATATAAAGAGAATAGTCGAGGAGGGTGTGTATGAACACTTTAGAGGTGCTTTTAAAAAACAGCAAGGCATCAGCGTATGATTTTATGACAGTTGGAGCTCTCGTAACGAGGCTAGACCCAGGCATCACTCCATTTGAATATGCAAATTCTTATGATATTCATGTCTCTGGTGGAGAATTCAACGTTGCAGCTAACTTAGCTAGTGCTTTTGGATTAAAGACAGCAGTTATCACAGCAATGGTTGATTATCCAATTGGAAAGAAAGTTGAAGCAGAGGTAAGAAAGATGGGTGTTGCCTCTTTCTATAAAAGATTTACCCACAATGGAGTGCACGGCCCCAATATTGCTCAAGTGTGGAGTGATCAAGGTAAAGGTGTTCGAGCTCCTGTCGTTTTCTACAATAGAGCATATGAAGCCGCTAGTTATCTAGCTCCAGATAGTTTTGATTGGGATTTAGTCTTTGCTGACGGGGTGAAGTGGATTCATAGTGGCGGTATCTTTAGTGCCCTCTCTGAAACAACTCCAGAACTTGTCATTGAAGCTTTCAAACAAGCAAAAAAGAGGGGAGCAATTACTTCTCTTGACTTAAACTATAGGGCTAAACTCTGGGCAGCTAATGCTAAAGAGGGAGAAGACCCTGTTAAGAAAGCTCAAGAAGTACTTTCACGCATTGTTGAACATGTAGATGTATTAGTAGGAAATGAAGAAGACTTACAAATGGGTCTTGGCTTAGAAGGACCTAAAGTAGAAAAACATGGAAAACTTG
>SABI01000463.1 GCA_009929055.1 Spirochaetia bacterium
ATTAAACATATCAAGCACTACAGAGGATTCCTTGTTCTTACTGTTAATACAGTTTTCCCCTAATATTTCTGTCTGTTCAATTGAGCTACAGAATGTAAGTACCCTCTCTGATTTCAGCTTCTCCAGAAGAGATAATATAATAGGGTTCTTTAATTGTGAGAGGAATTTGAGCCTTTGACCTGCAAGGAATAACCACTTCGTCTTTACTCCTTCATTTCTTGTTCTCATGTATTGTCTCTTACAGAACTCTATCTTGCTTCCTAACTCTATCACATACTGATATTCAGTACACTTAATATGCACCTGAATGGATTTATCCCTTAAGTAAGACCATCTATCTTTATATAGACATTCTTTGATAATCTTAGCTTTGGGATGTTCAATCATAGTATGCACAGCATGTGTATTATCAAGTTCAAGAGGGATAAGGAACACTCTTGGGTCAGGAAGGATTTCATTGTCTATAGCCTCCTTCATCTTCACTGTATAACATTGAAAATCAGGAAACAACTGACTTAGTTCCCACTTCATATCTCTGGTTACTGTAGCTGAAAGCATGATAGAATGGTATATAGTCATAGTATACACAAATTCCCTGCATCTTTCTGACATGTGCTGTACTTCATCAAAGATTACACAGTCCCAATCCTCTTCTACATGTTTATTCAATCCTACATAAGTACTGAAATACACTCTTTCAAGCCAAGATTCTAATCCCCATTTGATAAACTCCTCTTTCCAGTTGTTTATCAGGACTAATCTTGGTATTACTATAAGTATGCTACTGGGATTATCCCTTAAAGCCAAATCAATACCTATCTTAGATTTACCAAAGGAAGTAGGTAACTCACAGAGTATAGAATCACTCTTTATATTCATTATCTCTTCCCGAGCCTGTTCTCTATCCATATCTCTTTACTATATTCTTTAGTTTTTCTACATATTGCGGGTCTTCCGCATAACCTATATTAATCAAAAATTGATAGTAATCATCCGGGGGTTTGTATCTGTATTGTATGTAATTGAGATAGGCAACCACACTCTCACTCCAATGGTCAAACTTATAATAATCACCCTTGTAACTACTATAGAGTCCAAATAAGTTATTGTACTCTTTGCAGACCTTAGACTGGAAATGACCTGTCTCAAGGATAGCCTGAGCATATACAATGTTCTTATGTTTAATATTATAATACTCTAAAGCTTCCATAAGATAATCATCAGGAGCTTCTGATAGTAAGAACTCTGGTTGTTCCAATCTCAACACATCCACCTTTTCAGGTTCCTTGTGCCCCTCTTGATAGTCTATATAGTATAAACCATATAGACCACCAATTAGTAAGAGCATAAGGATATTATATACCCTTTGATTCATAACATTTGTTTTACATTTGATTCAATATTGTCATTGTAATATATCTCAAGTTCACTTATTACACTTTAATGTTTAAGAAGTTCTTAATTATAATCAAAACTTTTCCTACGTAGGTTTCACCTCTCAGACTTAATAAACACTTTTCATCAAACATGTCTGGTTTACCACAGGACTTAACAATGTACACTATAATAAAGACTATAAATAGCATAATATTAAAGGAAGGAATCAGTTCAAGAAGAAGGATGATAATAAGTACCCACATAGGTATTTTTATATCAAACTCTTCCTCAACCTCAAGACCATCATAGCATACACAATGAGTATCTTTTAATATCCCCACTATAATAATAG
>SABI01000464.1 GCA_009929055.1 Spirochaetia bacterium
GCATAACTCTCTGTCTCCTTTCCTTGCAGCCCAGTGTAGCGCTGTCTCTTTATTATAAGTTGCCATATCTAGCAGCTCTGGCTTCTTCTCCACTAAATACTGGCATAACTTTCTGCTTCCTTTCCTTGCAGCCCAGTGTAGCGCTGTATAGCCACCTTTATCTACCATATCTAGCAGCCCGGGCTTCTTCTCCACTAAGAACTCGCATAACTCTCTGCTTCCACTCTCTGCAGCAAAGTGTAGTGCTGTATGGTCACCATTATATCCAGTAGTTACCATATCTAGCAGACCTGGCTTCTTTTCCAATAAGAACTGGCATAATTCTGTACTTCCACTCTGTGCAGCAAAGTGTAGCGCTGTCTGGCCAGCATAATATCCAGTAGCTACCATATCTAGCAGTTCTGGGTTCATCTCCCATAAGAATTTGCATAATTCTGTGTTTCCACTCTTTGCAGCATAGTGTAGCGCTGTCCTGCCAAATGAATCTTTCATATCTAGCAGAGATGTATTCACTGCTACAAATAACTTGCATAATTCTGTGTTTCCGCTCTCTGCAGCATAGTGTAGTGGTGTCCTGTGATCGGAATCTACTTTCAGTAGAGGGCAAATGCTCATTGTCATTAACTGCCGAAGATTTAGCGGATCTGGATTCTTCTGCATCTGCAGCTGCCTTTGCACCAAAACCTCGTATAAGAATTTGCACACATCTTTGTTTCCACTCTGTGCAGCAACGTGTAGCGCTGTCCTGCCACTTTTATCAGTCAACTCAAGCAGCCATGGCGTCTTCTTCACTAACTCCACTAAAAACTGGCACAGCTCTCTGCTACCATTCTGTGCAGCAAAGTGTAGCGCTGTCTCATTATTTTCAGCTACCATATCTAGCAGCTTTGATTTCTTCTTTACTAAGAACTTGCATAACTCTATGTTCCCACTCTTTGCAGCAAAGTGTAGCGCTGTATAGCCACCTTTATCCACCATATCTAGCAGCTTTGATTTCTTCTTTACTAAGAGCTTGCATACTTCTAAGTGCCCTTCCTCTGCGGCATAGAGTAATGCTGTCTTGCCATACAATCCATGTTTAAGTTCAAAATCAAAAAGTCTCCATGGATCTTCCCGTACTAACAAGAACTTGCATAATTCTAAGTCCCCTTCCTCTGCGGCATAGTGTAATGCTGTCTTGCCATATTCAGGGCGCCCTCTCAGATATAGCAGCTCTGGCTTCTTCTCCACTAAGAACTGATCAACCTTTAAAAGTTTCGTCGACCCTGCTGGTCCAGTTACCATACATAGCTGCACTGGCTTCTTCTCCAGTACGATCTGACCAAACTTTACAAAATTCGTCCCTGCCGCTTTCTGTGAGAGGACATCATATTTAACAAAACATTTTTTAAACGTTTGTAAATTAAACGTTTCTCGCTTTTTTTTCAGATCGACCAATTGCTGATAGCTTTTATGTCTTCTCTCGATTACCTCCTGAATTTGTTTTGAAAATTGAATAACGGTATCTCCAAGTATCGACATGTCAAAATCATCATATTCGCGGCTCATAGCGTTGCTGTTTGCGCACAATGCTCCACACATCAGCACAATTTTTAATAGTTTTTTCATCTTAAGATCTCCTAAAAAAAATGTTGAGTTCGCTCAAATAGTTTCATCCTCCTAAATTTTCGAAAAATAAAAAACTCCTAATAGAAAATTCAACTAATCTTAACATGTCAAAAA
>SABI01000465.1 GCA_009929055.1 Spirochaetia bacterium
ATGAACTATCATCTCTCTGGTTCACTAAAGGAATATTCAGCCTTGGCACCAACAAATCTTCTTCTGTATGAAGCAGCTCTCTGGGGTTGTGCAAACGGTTGTAAGACTTTCTATCTAGGTGGAGGAGTTGGGAGCAAAGAAGACAATCTCTACAAATTCAAGAAATCTTTCTATCGAGGTGAGAATCTTAAGAAGTTCTATATTGGAAAGAAAATATTCAATTATGATACTTATGACAAGCTAGTAAACATGAGGGAAAGAGTCTCCGAGAATGATTACTTTCCAAAATATAGAGCATAGAGACAAAATGAATTGCATTATATTATTGAGAGTATTAGATGGAAACAACATAAATGCAGATGAGTAGATTACAAGCTTATATTGGGCCCAGTGTAAACAGCTATCTCGAGTTAATGAATCGTACATATAGGAATTATGACCCTGGGAAATACATATATATTCAACTCTGTCAGTTGGGAAATGAAGCATTTCTTTCTGATAAATACATAGAGTTGATGTATATCACATTGCATGCTTGGAATATGAATTCAAGAGGGGCTTGTCTTGTAGGTTATAAACAGTTTAAAGATTCAATCAGAAAACATGAGGATAGAATTCGAAAATTGTCATATCAACGAATTGAATCTGTTGGCTTGGCTAATGTAAAAGATGATATAACATATTTGTTCAACAATCTTTCAGTTGTACCTGAAACGCAAAAGTCAAGGTTTGTTGCTATGTCTAAGACCCTTCACTTTTTATGTCCGAATTTATTAATTCCAATGGACAGGAAATTTACTCTTCAAATTTATGGGGGGACTGCAGATGGGACAATAGAGGCACAGTTTAGGAAGTACTGGCGTATTACCCAAGATATTCAGCAATTTGTGAGTGAAAGGTCTTTAGAAAAGGAAATTGATTTAAGCGGTTGGAATCAGAATATACCAAAGATAGTAGACAATATCATTATTGGGAAAGGAATGGGTTAAAAGAAAGGGTAGCGCCGCATTGACCAGCTCTTCCTTGCAAACAGTATGGGAGCAAGAGAAGAAGAGCTGAATAGCCAATAGGCGCGTAGGGAAAGGCTTTTCCCTCATCACTATTCATCAGTACTGGAAATCTCATAGAGCACGAAATAATTTAAAACCTGTATCAATGATATGAGATGTTCCATAGTCCTAAGAGAACATCATGTAGTCTCTACTATTCATGGGGGTTTGGGTGGTAAGAGAAATGGTTCTCATACAGCTATCATCCATACCAATACAAAAGCAACTGCTATAGAGCAAGGCGGAATACTGAGCAAAGTTGAATCAACTGGGTTCATCATTCAAGGAAAGGATGGAAGGATCCAGAGATCTGAAAGGCATGGGAATTATTTGTATTCGCTGAGAGGGTATTACAACTATTCTAATATCTGAACAAAGATCTAATGTGCCCTCCCTAATTGAATATTTTCAAGGATTGATTATGAGCTTAACAAGTCACGGAACTAAATATGGATTCTAAGAAGACTATCTGGATTCTCAACCACCACGCAACTGGAATGGCTTTTCAGCATGGTGGGAGGCATTATTATTTTGCAAAATACCTTATCGAAAAAGGCTATGATGTAAGGATATTCTGTGCTTCAGTTCTTCATAACAGCCAAGAAGACGCTGTTGATCTCCAGGGTAATATTTCTACGGAATTGATTGTTGACAGTATAC
>SABI01000466.1 GCA_009929055.1 Spirochaetia bacterium
TTGCAGTATTACCCCTGCCTTTTTATACGAATACTCCTCTTTGAATATCTTCACAAGACCACTCATTGCACCCTTGACTATCACAAGAGTGCTGTCTGTAGGAGAGTCCAAAGGGACAATCACACTGCAGTAATAATTGGATGAGACCTCCTTATACGGATTAGTGAGAATAAAAACATGCATAGAACGGCAAACAGAGTGCTGTCTTCTCAATGATGCAGCACATGTTGTTGCAAAAGAGGCAACTGCCTGTGAAAGTTCATCAAGGCTTGTGAGTTCCTTGGAAAAACTTCTGCTGGTACATATCTGCTTCTTATCTCCAACACTCTCCTCAAAATCAATACATGGCTCACAACGAAGCTCTTTCCATGTCCTGAGCCCTACAACGCTCATTTTGGTTCTGACCCATTGAGGAGAAGCCATTGTGAATTCATAGGCTGTATTGATGTTATTACCATTCAGCATCTTGGCATACTCTCTGCCAATACCCCAAACCTCTGATACGGGGTAACTCTTTAATACCTTTCTGATATCCCTCTCATCTTCCATATAGCAAGCGCCATTAAGCTTAGGGTATTTCTTCGCCAGCTTACTCGCAATTTTTGCAAGGGTCTTCGTATGAGAGATTCCGACACTTATTGGTATCCCTGTGTTTTTTCCAACCTTCCGGACAAGATTCTCTCCAAACTGTTTCAAAGATGAATTTTCAATTCCGTTAAGGTATAAGAATGCTTCATCAATAGAGTAGATCTCAATCGAAGGGACAGATTCTCTCAAAGTATCCATTACTCTTTGAGACATGTCACCGTAAAGGATATAATTTGAAGAATATACCGCAACACCATTCTCCCTTATCATATCCATAATCTTGAATACCGGCTGACCCATCTTTATTCCGAGTCTGACGGCCTCTTTTGAACGAGAAATAACGCACCCGTCATTATTGCTGAGTACTACCACAGGCTTACCAAGCAATGACGGGTTAAATACCCTTTCACAGCTAACAAAAAAAGAGTTACAGTCAGCGAGACCTATCATTTATAAAGTGAATGACATTTAAAACCAACGACGCAAAGATAATAGAAAGAATGTTTGCTAAAATGTCAAAAATATCAAAATCCCTTGTTGGGTTTAATGATTGCAAAAACTCTGTAGCTATGGCAAATAGAAGACCTGATAGAGGTATTAAAAAACAGATAAAGAGATTTCTGTGCTTGATGAATCTTTTATTGAAAGCAAGCCAGAGCAGGAATGGATATGGCAGAAAAACTAAAAAATGAACGACTTTGTCAATCTCAATTCCGAAAATAAACTCAGGAGCTTTAATATCTTCTGTATTGATTGTAAAAATCATTAACGAGAGAATTACAATCATATATAAAAAGAAAAGACTCTTTATCAGAGAGTTGACAATATGATTTTTTTTCATCTCTTCTTGATAATATATCTTACTACTCCCCAGACAAGGAATTCATTATCCTTATCAACTTTTATAGACTTGAACTTACTGTTGGAGGGAACGAGCAGGATGAATCCGTCCATAAACCTTACTCGTTTAAGTGTGAATTCTCCATCCAGATAGCATACTGCTATAGCACCGTCATAAGGGGTTATAGACTTGTCTATTACAAGAATATCACCATCATCGACACCGTCATCTATCATGCTCTCTCCGCTTACCTTTGCAAAGAATGTTGAAGAGGGATT
>SABI01000467.1 GCA_009929055.1 Spirochaetia bacterium
AACAGGTGACCAGAGAATACCTACAGCAGTTCCCCCAATACAAGGACCTGTTCTCCGTCCATTTCTGCAACACTGATGATGGGGTGAGGGTGGAGTGAGTGATAGAATTTTTAAATCCATGGTTGTAAATTTATGGAAGAAATAATGACAAGTATTCTTTTAGGGTAAAGCAATGGAAGAAAAATTATCCAGAAAAGATTTATATCAAGAGTTATGGAGAGGTCGTGATTTAGAGTTAACCAGTCTTTGGCAGCGATCAATTTTTTTATTGTCGTTTCTTGTAATTGCTTTTACTGCATATTGTGGCTTATGGGTTGTTCTATTTAGCCAAGAGGATTCATCAATTCATGAACTTTTACTAATGGATCTTGGGTTTGTATGTATTTCGGTTTTTGGTCTTGTGGCTTCAGTCTTGTGGATAATGATGTCAAAGGGTTCAAAGTACTGGTATGAAAAGTATGAAGGTTCAATTTCTAGGATTATTGAAGATAGAGAGCTGAACTCTAATGAATTAGCAAATAATGATAGGCAAACAGAATCGAATAATGGAGATCCAGTATTATTGATGAACACAGTATTTACGGAATATCCTCGTTACTATCCTCGACATGGCTACTTAGAGAACATTGCATTGAATAGAAATCAAGTAAATAGTTGTTTACTAAGCACGAAAGCTGGGGCCTTCTCGGTTTCTAAAGTAAACATTGGTATAGGCATTGTAACAGGTTGGCTCTGGTTACTCCTGATAACTCTTCATATATTCTTTTTATGGTTTCTTTGTAATAGTTCTAACGCTGTGAATGAATTAACCTCCTCTTATATTAATTTTTCAGGTATAACTTTTTTCGAAATGGTTTCTCCTGACGGACAGGCGGCGGTAAGTCTATTGGTTGGTGTTTTGCCAAGATGGTCCCTTTGGATTGGGTTTATAATTCCTGGGTTGTTCCTCATAGGATTTATTGTTATGTGTTGGTATGGGTTGTTCTCTTCTTCTGAAAGCAAAATACTTATAAGGAGAAATATAAAAAAGAAACTAAAATATTACTTCTTAAAGAAGAGAGAATCTTTGACTAATGCTAAAAGTGAAGAAAGTAAGCATGAGGTTGCTGATCAGAAGTCTATAGAGGATGATTTGTTTAGGAAATTCCTTAATCATGCATCGGGACTTTTCTGCCTCAATGAGGATGGAAAGAGAAAGGTCTCGAATAGTGAAGTAAATAGCTATTCTCATTACCCTCTTTTCAATCATGAAGAAAGGGAGAAGAAGTTAGTCAATTTAGCAGAGTACCCAAAGTACAAAGCTGTTCTTTACAAATTAAATTATCGAGAACTTTGTTATTTGGATACCCTACTTAACCGTATACTTTATGAACCAGATAGGGTGAAGAGGGAAATATTAGGCTGTTTATAAGAATCAGTGACTACGGCACTCTGTGTCATACTTGATGCAATACACTGTCATCAGGAGGCAGCCAATATGCCACAGATGACAGCAGAGACACTTGTTGAACGGATGAAAGGGATTCTGTTTGAACGTTGTCCAAAATGTGGAGTGGCCCACCCGAGGATCATAAAGGGCGGTAAGACATCCACCGGCGAGACCTTTGAAACGATCTCGAATGTCCTGGGTGTAAACATCGCCACGGCATTCAGGATGAGGCACAAGCTCATGTGTTCGCTGGAGGACGAGGAAGCCTCGGCCAGA
>SABI01000468.1 GCA_009929055.1 Spirochaetia bacterium
ATACTTCAAATGCAGGTGTTTACCCATATATATTTACTAGCAACGATTATAACGTTGAATTTGTTCTCGCTTATGCTCCAGAAAACAGAATCATTATCATTACTCCTAAAATATTGCTGGTGACAATAAATGATGTTCATGTGAGATATGGAAATGCTAAGTTAGAAACAGAGTATCAAACATATATCGACTATTCCTATTATATGTTGAACGGGGGCTATTCTCTTAAAGATCCACAAACCAATCAAATAGTTTATTTAGCTAGTATAGTAGGATTTCCACGTCCAGTGGAAGATTTAGAAAAGATTTCCCCTGTTGGAAGATACCAAATTTTTATTGAACATCCTACGACCCTTGAAAAGTACATTTCTGAAAGCACTGGAAATTATACACTAGTTACCTCCTCTCAATCGTATTTTTATATAGACAAAGCGCTTTTAAGCTTGAGACTTTCTAATCACGGATATGAAGTCCCGATTCCTTATGGGACAAATTTAGAAATGTTTGCCGTTCAAGGCTATGAATATCTTGATTTCGACTCTTCAACATTCTTAGAAGACGAGTCTTTATGGGAAGAAGCGGGGGTTACTGGGCCAGATGATCCAGAAAAAGCACAGAAACTGAAAGATACTTATGGAGGTATAGTAGCCCCTCATGTTTTCGGAGAAGAAATTATTGATTCTTCGGTGGTATATAATTGCTACATAAACCCTTTGAACCCTGGATTAGGAGAGATTTTTAATAGAGTAGTGAACGTTAATACTTACTCTCTAAATGCGACTGGTTTTGCAACGGAATCAAACAGTTATGAGATTCGGGTACTCCCCGGGAATATAAAAATTTCTCGTAAACCTCTACAACCTAAGTATTTGCAAGGAGGATCCTTTTTAACAAGAACATACGGAAACGCATATGTAGATCTAGCCTTTGAAGGGGTTCTTGATCAAGACCTTCTGGGATTCTCAAGTTTGCCAGTCTACACAATAGGACCAGAGGGCACGTTGACCGTTATTCCTTATAGTGCAGGTTCTTCTGAGTTTTCTACAATTCTACTCAATGGTGATGATCCCTCTTATACTGGAAACTCCGATGCCTTAGATCCTACTAAATCAGTTAGTAGTACCAATTTATATGTTTATTTTGACAATCAAGTATACAACCAGCCTGGTTATGAGTATGTTCTTGGGAATTACAGCTTTGCCTTTTCAGACAGTTATGAATTGAGAATTAATAAGAGAGAGGCGACCTTAAGGGTTGAGTCAGGTTCAGGTAGCGCTGTTATCAACACTGTATATGGCTCAGGAGCCAATCCCTCACTAATTGACTATAGGATCTTTTATAGTAATTTGGCTCCTCATGATACAGCTGAAGGTCTTGGAATAAACAAGAGTGGAGCTATTGAGCCAAGCATTGACTTTATTCAAAACGCTGGACAAGTTACTCTGGATGATTCAAAAGTATCTTTCCCATACGAAGTTCTAAACAATGAATTAATCAATTATAACTTTAGTGTATTAGAAAGTACTCTGAATGTTGCAAAAAAACCACTTTCTGTTTATGTTCGTAGCCCATATTTAGATGGGGATAACCGAGTTCCCATTCTTTACGAAAGATTTTTGGATATTAGTGGGGCTGTTCCAGAGTTTAATTATGACTATATAATGAGCCGTTTAGGCCTAATAACTCCAAGTGTTTTA
>SABI01000469.1 GCA_009929055.1 Spirochaetia bacterium
TTATTAAAATGACCAATTACTCTTGAATGAAGCACGGTATTCTAACGCGTGGGCTATGAGTTCTCATCCTTAAACACTTGAATGGGAATAAAGATAGGAGAAGCCTGATAAAATCTTTAATTTCTTTATGTACCGGAACTTTCTCAGATTTCAGCATCAGGGATCTTATCAATACCTTGATGCATTCTCTTTGTAGTATAATCTTCCACAAATTCAGAAATGATACTTCAAATCTGCTTCTCAGATAATAAGAAAAAATGATCAAGAGCTTCTCTTGGGGTAGTTCTATTCACCCTTTCAACAAATGAGTGCACACAGAGATGTATTTTTTATCAAAAAAATGCTCTCACCTCACTCTGTCACTATTTAGTCTCAGAAAGGAGAACAAGAGGGAATTTTTTTATTTGAGTTAGTTTATTAATATCCTCCTTTTCACTTTTAGTTGCTAAAGGGAGAAAGTAAGTTTACAATTCCTTCATTATAGCATTTCAAAAGAGAGGAACTCATCATTAACACATTAACAAAAAGAATTAAACTGGGCTTTGGTATAGGGGACTTAGGTGGTAACCTTTTTTTCACTATTATTGGCTTTTATCTTCTCTATTTCCTTACCGATGTTGTAGAGCTCTCTGCAGCCCTCGCTGGGACTGTACTGATGATTGGTAAAATTTGGGATGCAATAACAGATCCTCTTACAGGATATGTGTCAGACAGAACTATCTCTCGTTATGGAAGGCGCAGGCCTTATATGTTTGTTGGCTCTATTATCTCATTCTTTGCGATGGGATTGATGTTTACTAGGCCTACGATGTCTAATCAAATGACTCTCTTCATCTATCTTACATTTCTCTACTGTTTATTAAACACAGCCTATACGTTAGTAAATATTCCTTATGCAGCCCTCCTCCCTGAACTCACAGAAGACTATAATGAAAGAACTATCCTTACTGGATACAGAATGAGTTTTGCAGTTCTTGGCACCTTTGTTGGAGCTGGAGCAGTTCTTCCTCTTATTGGACTATTTGGGACTCAAGAACAAGGGTGGACTTTTGTAGGCTACTTTATGGGGGCAGTTATGCTCATCACTTCTCTCATTACTATATGGGCTATAAAGGAACCACAAAGAATAGCGGTACAACAACAAAAAGGTTTCTTTGAAACATATAAAGAGGCGCTGTTTAATAAAGTGTTTCTCTTAGCACTCATTCCTTGGTCCCTGTTTATTATGGGAACAAGTATGGTTCAAGGAGCTTTAGTCTATTTCTTTACTAATATTTTTGGAAACGAAGGACTATTTCAAATTGCCCTTATTCTCTTATTAACATTCTCTCTTGCCTTTATCCCTATATGGGTAAAGATATCGAATAAAATTGGTAAAAAGAAGTGCTATATGATAGGAATGGGCATTATGGGTGTTGGAGTACTCACATTCTCCTTATTAGGAGAATCTTTAGGATCAGTTTTTGCAGTTGCTATTATGGCAATTAGTGGAATAGGACTCTCGACTCACTATGTTATGCCTCATGCTATCCTACCCGATGTTGTTGAGTACGATGCCCATCATCATGGTGGTATTAGGAGAGAAGGAGTCTACTCTAGTTTATGGACATTTATGAGTAAGATTGGTCAAGCACTTGCCCTAGCAATTAATGGATGGGTCTTAGCTCTCTTTGCCTACAACCCCAATCAGGTA
>SABI01000470.1 GCA_009929055.1 Spirochaetia bacterium
ACTTACATCAGTAGATTTGCTATTCTCTGTCTTTGTAATAACTGTTTCTTTATTAGGTGAAATTTGTTCTACAGATACGCTTTTTTCTACTTGATTTGGTTCAATATTAATTTGTTTCTCTATTTTTGGACTAAAAACACTTTCTTTTTGTTCTTCTACTCTTGACATTGAATTTCCTATTGCCCAAAGCCAACCCCATTGATCATTTAAATCAGATTGATCTTTTGTTGATGGCAACTCTGCAGACATTCTGTGAATATTGTCTGAAAAAAATCCATTAACAAATTCTCCGTCTTGCCGAGTTCTTTGATCAATATATTGATCATACCCAGTTTTAGCTGCTATTGCCGTAGATGCAACAGTCATTAAAGAACCAGCCACTTTTTTACCAACTTCTAAAATAACTTCTTCTGAAACCTGTTCTTTGAAATCCATTCTACCTCAACATTATTTTATCTTTTTTAGCCTCAAACTCGGCTATATTATCTATTTGCTCTTTAACTATACTATTCTTTACTTTAGCTAAGTCTTTCATTCCTTTAAATGTAGCGTCTTGAACTTGCTGTGCCTGTGCTGTTAGCTGTTGTAACTGCTGATTAACTTGAGCTAACTTTGTTTGAGTAATTTGCATAGGGTTAGTAGAGAATCTTTCTGGGACCTTAACGCCATCTTGCTCTAACCAATCTTGTAAAGCGTTATACATATCTTCTTGATCAACGATACCAACATTCATAAAGTTAGCTATTGCTTGAAGTCTCATCCAAGCTTTTTGTGCTAACATATTCTTATCAGCTACTTCTAGAGAACCATTTGCTCTTACATCTTCAGGAAAATTAAAGTCCTCACGAGTAACCTCTTGATTTTCTACATAAATGCTATCTCCCATACGTTCTTTAAGAATAGCGAAGCACATACGATAAACCTTAGTCCAGAATTCATTCCAGCGAATAACCTCGACATTCACTGGACCAGCTGTTTGCCTTAACCCCTCTTGAATCTCACCTAGTGTCTTGCCTCCGCCTCTATTCGTAGCGTTATTAAACAACTGGTCTGTATTACCCATATACTCTTCAGCTGATGCTTTTAATATCTGCATAATACGCTCTGAAGACATATCAACGTTATTCATAGGATTCATTGGCTGAATCTCATTCATATCATTAACAGGGACCATCTCTCCTGGAGGTATAACTCCATCTCTATCTAAAATCTCTGATGTTCCCATAACTTTATAAATAGGATTGTTGTTAAGCTCGTCTCTTATTAACATATTATTGACAGAGCGTTCCATTGTCTCTTGAATAGCTTGAATCTGTTCTGGAACACCTCTTGAATCATAATGATTCTTGCTTTTGCGCTCATTGTCATATCGAGTATAATTCCACCATTCAAACTCAAAAGGAAATGGCATTCTTTGTAATAGTGCTTCTTCGGGATCAGATACGTCTGCTAATACAGTAAACACCCACTTCTCATAAGACTCTGCTTTTTCTGGTTTATACCAGGTGCAGATCTCGTGAATACGATATAAGTCAGATTCAGAAGTATTGTCTGTAATGCCTGCGTTTCTTCTTTGGTTTAAATCATACAAGTCATCATCTGCATTTGCGTTTAGTTTAATCTCCTTAAGGTCTTTCTTGATAAACGCACCACAATTCATCTTTTCTAATAACTCACAAGTTATTTTTAAAA
>SABI01000096.1 GCA_009929055.1 Spirochaetia bacterium
TTCTCTAAGCTCTTTTTCATCAACGATAATTATTGGTTCTTGTTTCATTTATTCTTTATTCTCCCTATACTTCTTGAACTACCTTTAAAAAGGTAGCGTAATCGACATTACGCCCTGTTAGGGGCATTACTACGTGGCGTCCTTCAATATCTACTAAGCCTGATTGAATTGCTGCAAGGGTAACTGCCCCACCCCCTTCAATAACAAGGCCATGGTCATAAAAGAGGGTACGCATCGCCTCTTTTATCACATCTTCATCAACAACCACATGTTCATCTACATAGTGTTTCACTAGACTAAATGAGTAGTTGTTTTCAAATCCTATTCCCCCTAAAAGAGAGTCAGCTATGGTATCCTTTTCTTCTACTTGAACAACTTTGCCTGCGAGAATGCTATTAAGCATAGCAGGAGAGCGTTTAATAGAAACCCCTATGATTTTTACACTTGGTTTAATATGTTTCATCGCCATTGCCATACCACCAAGGAGGCCTCCTCCGCTAAGGGGGACAATGAGGGTATCGACATCGGGGTATTGATTAAATATCTCTAGTGATATTGTCCCTTGCCCACTAGCAATGAATGGATCATCAAAAGGGACAACTGGAATAAGATTCTTCTCTTTCATAATTCTAAGGTAGGCACTTTCAGCTTCATCTTGGCTGTTTCCCTCCCTGACCACAACTCCACCGAGGGCCTCTATCGCCCTTACGCGATAAAGAGGGACTCTGTTAGAGAGGCATACGGTACTTGGAACGTTATAGCTACTAGCAACATAGCTGACAGCTTTTCCATGATTTCCTGTTGAGAAGGTAATAACGCCCCTCTTTTTTTCACTATCTGAGAGTGAACCAATTTTATTAGCAGCACCTCGAAGTTTAAAAGATCCTGTTTCTTGAAGAAACTCGGCCTTAAACATCACCCCTTTTGCTTTATAGGCCTCTTTTATCTTGATAGATGGGATTAAAGGGGTTACTTTCGCTAAAGGATAGATACGAGTTGTTGCACTAAAAACATCACTAACCGAGAGGGGTATTTTTTTCATTACTTACTCACATTATAGATGATATCGATAGGATAATCGTAGAAGGCTTTATATCCTGTTTCTGTGATATAAATAGAGGCATCAATTTCAAACCCTACATCGTCATACCAAATTCCTGGAATGAGGTGAATTGCCATATTAGGTTTAAGGACGGTCAAATCCCCTGGTCTAAGGCTAATTGTGTGTTCGCCCCAGTCTGGTGGATAATTAACTCCAATTGAATAGCCAAGACGGGAGGATTTCACTATCTTCGAGTGACTTATTGCTTCTCTCCATTTTGCTTCAACATCCTCTGCAGTAATACCTGGTTTAATGTAGGCCAAGGTTTCATTAAGTCCATCAATAACTACTTTTGCAGTATCGCTCATAAGTTTTGGGGGAGTTTTTCCTAAAAAGAGGGTTCTGGCTATTGGAGCGTGGTAGTGTTTATAGACACCACTAAGTTCTAATAATACTGCTTCATCTTTTTTAAATGGTTTATCACTCCAAGTGAGGTGAGGTGTTTTTGTTGCCTCTCCTGCCATCATGAGGGGGACGATTGAAGGATAATCTCCTCCATGAGTAGATGTTCCTTTGTATTGTGCTTTAGCAATTTCACTCGCTGCATCACATTCTCTAATTCCTGGGTAGATGTTGTTTTTTGCAGCATCCATTACTTTTACAGCAATTTCTCCTGCTATGCTCATGAGTTCTATTTCTGCATCACTCTTTACTACTCGAACCCAGTTCACAAGGGCATTTGCATCTCTAAATTTTGCATGAGGTAAACTTTTCTCTAATTCTACATATGATCTATGGGTGAAATAGAACTGATCCATCTCAACTCCTATAACTTTCTTATCTAACTTATGTTTTTTTAAGATATCTGCAACAAAATGCATGGGATGGCGTTCAAGAGATTGAACGTAGTTATCTGCATATTCAAAGATATCATCATTTGTGAGGAAGCTTGTAATTCTTGCTCCATTAGCATCCATCCCTCGCCCCATCCACATAGGATTTTCTCTGTCGAGAGCAACGATGACACACTGGTGAACATAGAATGACCACCCATCATATCCTGTAAGATAATTGAGGTTTGCAGGATGGGATACCATTAATACTTCAATACCCCTTTCAAGCATCATCTGCTTTGTTTTAGCAATTCTACTTAGATACTCTTCTTTTTTAAATACTGACATGTAATTACTCCTTAAATTCTACATATGACCAACAGGGTGCTTTTTAATAATTGCATCGTGGACATAATTAATCATCGTAATATAATCAAATACTGGAAGCTGGGTTGCTTCTTGAACACTTTTTGCGTAAGGAGGAAGCATACTGCACTCTAACAAGATTGCTTTCACCTTATTGTTTTCTTTAACAGCTTCTACACTTCTTTGAACAGTGCACTCTTCAATAAGGGTACTATCGAGGGTACCTTTTTCATCAATTACAGATTCTTTGAATTCTTTGCAATCTTCTAGCCCTACAATGTGAACTCTTTGTTGCATCTCTTTCGTAATATTCAACGTTTCAAATAATTGGGGAATAAGGGCTCCTTTATTGGCTGTGATAATAGCTACTTTATCAGATGGTGCTATGATGTTGAGGATGAAATGGAGTTGAATCAAACTTGATAAAAAGATTGGCATATCGAGTTCTTCTATCAATCTTTTTTGATACAAAGCCATAAATCCACAGTCTCCAGTGATTGCTTTTACTCCATCACTTTGTAACTTCAATGCGCTCTCTTTGAGTACTTCATACATACTCATATCGTGATTAAAAATTCTTTCTACCGACAATCCCTCTACCCGTTCAAAACGAACTGGGTAGGAGTAGGTTGTCGCATTCGCTGTATCCCCTGGAATAAAAGGGGTAAAATTTTCTAATAAAAGGATTCCGATAGATTCCCCATAACTGACTTGTCGTCCTTGAACTTTATAGATCATATAAAGCCCCCTTATTATTATAATCCAGCTGCGTTAGGTAAGAATGTAGCAATTCCTGGGAACATAACAATCAGCACCGTTGAAAGGACTAAGATGAGAATAAATGGTGGAGTACTTTTTATTACTTCTAAGTATGGTCGCCTAAAGATCAGTTGAGCAGTAAAGATGTCACACCCAAATGGAGGGGTGGCACTCCCTATTGCTGCTTGAAGAACTACTAATGTTCCTAAGAGGATAGGATCGATTCCTGTCATTACAACGTAGGGTTGGAATATAGGAGAGAGGACATAAATAGCAACAATTGGGTCTACAAACATACAAGCTACAAAGTAAGCAATAACAACAACAATAATTAATTGTAATTGTGTTGGGTCTGTTCCAATAATTCCAGGCATAATTGCTTGAGGAAGGCGTAGGAAGCTTATTAACCAGCTAAACATCTGTCCAGCTCCTACTAAAATAAAGACTACCCCTGTTACAATACCAGCATCTAATATAGCTTTCTTTAATTTAGCAGCGGTGAGTGTTTTATAGATTAATCCTTCGAGCATAATTGCATAGGCTACTCCGGCTGCACTCGCTTCAGTTGGACTAAAGATACCAGCATAGATACCACCAACGACGATGATAGGAAAACCAAGAACTAAATAGCCATCTTTGAGGGCTTTTACCCTTTCACTTTTCGATGACTTTTCCATAATTGCTATTTTCTTGATCTTTGAGTAGAAGAAAACAAAGACTGAGAAAAGGACAAAGATAAGGACTCCAGGTCCTATTCCTGCTAAAAAGAGTTTACCAATTGAAGTACTTGTTACAACTCCATAGACAATAAAGCCAATACTAGGGGGAATAAGGAGGGCGATATCACTTGCGTTAATAATCAAACCCAATGTAAATGAGGATGAATAGCCTGCTTTTAAAAGCATTGGCCTCATCGTTCCACCAATAGCTGACACGGTTGCTTGAGTAGATCCACTTACTGCACCAAAGAGGGTACAACTAGCGTTCGTAGTAATAGCAAGCCCTCCTGGGATATGGCCTACAAATACTCTAATCATCTCAACTAATCGTGATGCTGCTGTTCCACTTGTCATTATATTAGCAGCTAATATAAACATTGGTACACACACCAATGCAGGAGGTGAAAATCCATTGATGAGTTGTTGAGTCACCACTTGCAAATTCATGTTAGGGAAAGCTATCCCTAGGTATGCAAGAACTGGTCCTAATAAGACGATGACGAAAGGAAATCCAAGCATCAACATCGCGACCATTACTAATCCGACGATTCCCATATTACTTGCTCTCCTTTAACTCTATTTCATCTAAATTTATACTAGCGATTGCACTATCTAACATTGTTTTTTCATCTTCATATTCATCTTTTTGTTCAGGGGATAACCACACCTCTTTTTCAACAATGTTTTTAATGAACGTCCTTACAAATTGGAAGCCTGACATCCCAAGTCCTACTGGAGCAGCTATGACAAATAGCCAGTAAGGAGCCCTTAAAGATGCGGTGAGGGTGTTTCTAGCTTTCAAAGTAATTACATATCTTAGTGCAATATAGGCTAAAATAAACATAACAATTGCACTAATGGCTGTCATAACAAGAACTAAAATTTTCTCTACTTTGTTTGGGAGTAGTTCTAGGATTGCTCCCATTCTAATATGACGAGCTTTTCTTGTTGCATAGCTCGTACCAATAAAAGTAATAAGAATGATAAATAAATTTGATACCTCTTCAGCGAAGTGAATAGATCTATATACATTCCTACTAATAACGTTTGCAATAAGTAGTACTGCAAGTCCTGAGGTGCTAATAATCAATATCCACACTTCAAATTTATCTACTATCAGAGATGCAGTATTTCCTATTTTCTGCCATATATTTTTATTAGGCGTCTCTTGAGTAGTCTGTTGTTCCTTCATAAATTACATACCTTTTCTTATTAAGAAAACTCAGGGAGCTTTTATGCTCCCCGAGATATTTTTATAAGATTCTTTTACAAGCCTAATGCTTTTTGAGCATCAGCTACATCTTTACGTAACACTTCAAGCATTTTCGCTGAATCTGGTCCACCAATTGATGGGAAATCAGGATATACTTTTGTCTCGGCAAGAGTTTTCAACTGAGCAACTTCACTTGGATTGAGTTCTTTGAAACTAATTGAAGGTCGTTTTGTAGCAATTTCTTTTTGTAGTTTGTCATTTTGAGCTTGAATCCATACTGCACTTTCAGCTACAACACCTTTCCAATACCCACGAATGAGTTTTTGATCAGCTTCGGTAAGGGAATCAAAGAATCCTTTGTTTACACAAGGTATTCCAATGAAAGGTTCTGCCCATAGTTGAACAAAGAAGTCTGCTACTTCATAAAAGCCCATTGAATAGTTAGCAAACATTGGTTGGCTTTGTGCGTCGAGCAAGCCTGTTTGAAGTCCACTATAAATTTCACCATAACTCATTGGAGTTGGGTCAATTCCATAGGCTCTGTAGTCTCTGCTAAGCATGTTAGAAGCCATGATACGGGTCTTTAAGCCAACAAGGTCTGAAAGTTCATTAATAGGTTTTTTACTTGTGAGCCATTGCCATCCTTCATAATAAATGCCGAGTGGAACGAGGTCTTTCTCACGGTATTTTTCTTCCATCATAGCCATAAATTTACCATTCTTGTTTACCCATTCTAGGATAGCAGGAACGTTGTCTTTAGGCCAAATGTAGTGGAGAGCGAGGGTGTTTGTTTGAGGAACATATGAGCTGAGCCATCCATAGTCTGCAAACACAAATTCTACAACTCCATTTTGAGCAAGTTCTACAATATCGTCGTTTTCACCAAGTGTTCCATAAGGAAATACTTCAATATTCCATCTACCGTCGGTTTTTTCAGCCATATGTGTAGCAAAGTTCTTTGCCCATACTGTCATGAAATCCCCTTCTGATTCTCCTGTTGGCATTCTTACACTATAGGTCTTATTTGCACCCGCTTCTGCTCCACCTTGGGCGAATAATGCGACACTCGAAATTACTAGCGTAATTATTAACGCTACAATAACGATTTTTTTCATAATCTTCCTCCTGAATTTTTCTCATGGTTATACCATGGGTTTACATATAAAACATTGAAGATGAGGGTTCCTCCTCCCCGTCTCTTCATGTATTAGCGAAATTATGTACCTCTTTTAAAGTATGCTATTGCTGTCTCAACAAGGTATTGTACTCCTAAAGGGAGTGTTTCTTCATCAATGGTGAACTTAGGATTGTGGTGTGGGTAGGTACTTTTAGCTTTTTCATTTGCGGTACCAATAAATGCGAACATAGCGGGTACATTTTCTCCAAAAGCGGCAAAGTCTTCCCCTGCCATTGTAGCATGTTCTACCACGTTTTCTTTCCCTACAAGACTCACAGCAACTTCTTGAGCAAGCATTGCCATTGATGAGTTATTTACTACTGCATCATTTTCATGAAGAATATCTATCTGTGCAGTACAGCCAAAAGTTGCACATACAGAATTGACTAGTTCAATAAATTTGGTGGTAGGATGATCTTCATTACCTGGTTTTGTTGAATAGAGGTATCGTAGAGAACCTTCTAAGACAACAGAATCAGGGATGATATTATTCTTTGTTCCACCGTTCATTATTCCAAACATAAGGGAAATTGGTTTCATTGGGTTAATAAATCTTGTTTGAATACTCTGAGCTGCTATAATAACGTTACTTGCGCAGATAATTGGATCTTTTGCACTATCGGGATAGCCTGTGTGACCACCCCTTCCGTTGATAGTGATCTTAAAGACATCCATACTTGCAGTAACTGCGCCACTCTTTATCCCAATTATTCCACTAGGAAGTGGGGACCATATGTGTAGTCCAATAGCTGCATCGACTTTAGGGTTCTCAAGAACTCCTTCATCAATCATCACTTGAGCGCCAGCAACTTCTTCATTTGGCTGGAATACAAATTTTATTGTTCCTTTAAAAAGGTCTCTATTTTTACTAAGAATTTTTAATGCTGTGAGCATCATTGCCATATGGGCATCATGCCCACAGGCATGCATACGTCCGTTAGTACTTAAAAATGGGAGTCCTGTCTCTTCTTTTACAGGAAGAGCATCAATGTCTGCCCTCATTAAGAGGACAGGACCTGATGGATCAGTACCAGAGAGGAGGGCTACTACCCCTGTCTTTGCAACTCGCTCTGTAGATAAACCTAGAGATTGGATATACTCTTCAATCACTTTTGCTGTTCTAAATTCTTCAAAGCCTAGTTCTGGGTGGGCATGGAAGTCTCTTCGTAAAGTAATGAGTTCTTCCTTGTGCTCTCTAACCATAGTACTGATCTTTTCCATTTATACTAACTTCCTCTCTAGTAAAGTTTCAGCAATTTGAACTGCATTTAAGGCAGCACCTTTTCTAATGTTATTGGAAACACACCAGAGGTTAATTCCATTTTCAAGTGAAACATCTTCTCTGATTCTTCCAACCATTGTTAAATCTTCATCATTACTCATAATTGGAGTTGGATAGATTTCGTTAGCAACATCGTCAATTACTTTAATCGATGGAGCTTTTGATAAAATATCTCTTACTTGCTGTGCTGTTAACTTCTTCTCTGTTTCGATGTTGATAGATTCACTATGGCCATACCATACAGGAATTCGTACACAGGTTGGAGAAACTACTATGTTTTTATCAACCATTTTCTGGGTCTCATAGACCATCTTGTACTCTTCTTTCGTGTACCCTTTTTCTTGGAACACATCAATGTGTGGGATTGCGTTAAAAGCAGTTTGTTGTTTGTAAATTAATGGTGTAGCAACTTTTCCAGTTTCTAAATATTCAGTTGCCTCTTTTAATAAGCCGTCAATTCCTCTTTTGCCACTCCCAGATACTGCTTGGTAGGTACTTACCACTACTCTTTTAATAGTGGCTACATCATGGATTGGTTTAAGGACAACAACCATCTGAGTGGTAGAACAGTTTGGGTTAGCAATAATCCCTTTGTGCCAATCAAGGTCTTGTGGGTTTACTTCGGGTACTACGAGAGGGCAGTTAGGATCCATTCTCCATTGGCTAGAGTTATCTACTACGATTGCTCCCTCTTTTACCGCTATTGGTGCTAATACTGCACTTGCATCTCCTCCTGCTGAAAAGATAGCAATGTCTACCCCTTTAAAAGCTCCCTCTTTTGCCTCTTTTACTGCCCATTTCTTACCGTTAAAAGTAAGTTCTTTTCCTACTTGGCTTGCTATATCGAGAGGAACAAAAGTTCCTACTGGGAATTTTCTTCTTTCGAGGGTAGAGATCATTTCTGTCCCTACCACACCACAAGCTCCAACGACTGCTACTGTATATGTTTTTGCCATTTCTTTCTCCTTTATTTATTGTAATTTGCCTTCACTTAGGTCTTTAATAACACCTTCAATGATGTCGATTCCTTTCATAAGATAGGCTTCAGGAATTACAAGAGGAGGTAAAAGGCGAGCAACGTTGTTATGGTGTCCTCCAACTTCTATCATGACACCACGTTGGTGAGCATATTTTCTTACTTTCTTAGCGGTAGCCATATCAGGGTTTTTACTTTTTTTGTCAGTAACGATTTCTAGGGCAATCATGAGTCCAAGGCCTCGAGCTTCACCAACGATGTCGTACTTAGCTTCAATTTCTTTTAATCTAGCAAGAGCTTTTACACCGAGAGTAGCACTTCGTTCACAGATCTTGTGTTCACCCATCCATTCAAGAGCAGTAGCTCCAGCTGCAAAAGCAACCATGTTACCTCTAAAGGTTCCAATACTCTTTCCAGCTGGAAGTGTATTTAATTCTTCTCTATATGCTATAGCAGAGATAGGGAATCCAACACCACCAAGAGCTTTACTCATTGTTACGATATCTGGAACAATGTCAGCATGTTCAAAAGCAAACATCTTGCCAGTTCTTCC
>SABI01000097.1 GCA_009929055.1 Spirochaetia bacterium
CCTTTAAAGATATTAGGCCTAATTCATCAATCGTAGATTAATCCAGCGATATCTGCATCATCCATGTTCATGTAGTTATAGAATTTTGCACCAGTATCAACATCGGCAACTTTTTCACCTTTGTATGCTTTGTATGCTAGTTCTACAGCTTTGAAACCAAAACGCTTTCTATCTTCTGACAAATACCCAATTCCAAGTTTTACGGCATCCATAGGGGACTCAATAATGGCTTGTTTCCCATTAACATAGATCGCCCCTGTGGCTTTATCTGCACCAAAGAGAGCTCTCATTGTCTCAGTTCTTCCTGCCCCCATAAGGCCTGCAAACCCAAGGATTTCCCCTTTATGTAATTCAAATGAGACGTTGTTCACTTGTCTTCCTGCATTCAGGTTTTCAACCTTAAGAACTACTGGGGCATCGACAGGGACATTTGAATGACTTTTTGGTTTTTCATATATTACTCGACCAACCATCATATTAATCATCTCTTCTTTCGTAATATCTTTTGTATTCTTAGTTCCTACATATTCCCCATCTCTTAGGACAGTCACCCTGTCTGTAATCACCCCTATTTCATCAAGGCGATGGGAGATGTAAATCATAGCGACCCCTTTTTTAGCAAGGTCTCTCATGATTATAAATAAATCATCTATTTCCCTTTCTGTTAAAGCAGCAGAAGGTTCATCGAGAATAAGAATTTTAAGGTTATGGGAAACTGCTTTTGCTATTTCTACCATCTGCTGTTTACCAACAGTAAGGCTACTTAATTTCTCCTCTGGGTCAATGTTCATATTGAGGCGTTTAAATAGCTCTTTTGCTTTCTCATTTTGCCCTTTTTCATCAAGCCACCATGAAGTTTTCTTTGTGCTTTCTCTCCCTATGAATAAGTTTTGAGCTACACTAAGATGTTCCATCATATTCAATTCTTGGTGAACTATCGCAATTCCCACATCTAGAGCATCTTTAGGCCCTTGTGGATTAAAGAGTTTTCCCATGTAGTGAATCTCTCCAGAATCTTTTGGGAAGATTCCTGTAAGAGCTTTCATAAGAGTAGATTTTCCAGCCCCATTTTCTCCTACAAGAGCGTGGATTTCTCCTTCAACAAGTTCAAAGTCCACCCCCTTTAGAGCATGAACACCAGCAAATCTTTTGTCGATTTTCTCCATCGACAGCACTACGTTTCTCACAGTTGATACTCCTTATATTCTCTATGTTCACATAGGTTTCTTGAGTTGTCAAGGAAAATTTGTAAACGTTTACAAGAAATATTTTTCAATAAAAAACTCCACCTTTTTAAGATGGAGCTTTTGGATACATATCATAGTATGTTTACTTATTTTTATTATCTGTGGTCTTTAGGACTGCTAAGAATGCTTGTTGTGGTATTTCAACGTTTCCCACCATCTTCATCCTCTTCTTTCCCTCTTTTTGTTTTTCTAGGAGTTTTCTTTTTCTTCCGATATCACCACCATAACATTTTGCTGTTACATCTTTTCGATATGCGTTGATAGTCTCTCTTGAGATGATTGAGCCCCCAATAGCTCCTTGAATTGCTATTTTAAACATCTGCCTAGGAATTTCATCCTTCAATCTTTCGCACACTTGCCTTGCTCGTGTTGTTGCATTATTTTTGAACACAAGTTGACTTAATGCATCAACAGGCTCTCCATTTACAAGAATATCGAGTCTTACCAAGTCTGTTTGACGATACCCTATGACATGGTAGTCAAAACTTGCATATCCCCTAGAAACTGACTTCAAACGGTCATAGAATTCAAATAGTACTTCTGCTAAAGGCATTTCATAGACAAGTTCAACTCTCTTTTCATCAAGATAGTTCATTGCAACTTGGATTCCCCTTTTTTCCATGCACAAACTCATAACGTTACCAACATAAAGGGTCGGTGTGATGATTTCTGCTTGGATATAAGGTTCTTCTGCAAAGTCAACGTTCATTGGTTCTGGGTATTCTAATGGGTTATCTATCTTTAACTCATCCCCATTTTTCATATAGACAATATAACGGACTGAGGGGCTAGTAAAGACAATAGATAAATCAAATTCTCTTTCGATCCTCTCTTGAACTACTTCTAAATGGAGCATCCCCAAGAACCCACAACGAAACCCAAAGCCAAGGGCGATTGAAGAGTCTTTTTCGTAGATGAGTGAAGCGTCGTTGAGTTTAAGTCGGTCAATAGCTTCTTGTAATTCTTCGTAATCATTTGAATCTACTGGGTAAATTGAACTAAAGACAACTGGTTTTACTTCTTTGAATCCAGGAAGTGGATTTTTACAAGGGTTAGCTGCATCTGTAACAGTATCGCCTACTCTAATATCTCGAATAGTTTTAATTCCAGCAATAAAGTAGCCAACATCTCCTTCGCTAAGTTCTTCTGAACTCACAAGGCCCATTTGAAATACTCCTACTTCTTCTACAACATATTCACCTTTAGTAGAAAAAAGTTGAATAGTATCCCCTTTCTTTACTTTACCATCAAAGATTCTAAAATGAACAATTACACCCCTATATGGGTCGTAGTGACTATCAAAAATAAGAGCTCTTAAAGGAGCATGTAATTTCCCTTTAGGTGGTGGAATATGGGCAACAATAGACTCAAAAAGTTCATCAACACCTAAGCCAGTTTTAGCAGATACTCTCGCTGCTAAATCTGAGTCAAGGCCTAAATCATGGTTAATTTGATGCAGACATGCCTCTATATCGGCACTAGGAAGGTCAACTTTATTTATTACAGGAATAATCTCTAAATTGAGCTCCATAGCCATATACATATTTGCTAAGGTTTGGGCTTCAACCCCTTGAGAAGCATCTATGAGAAGAAGAGCCCCTTCACATGACCCTATTGCTCTACTCACTTCGTAAGAGAAGTCTACGTGTCCAGGGGTATCTACAAGATTAAGTGTATAGGTAATGCCATCTTTTGCAAGATAGGGAATAGTTACAGCTTGGCTTTTAATAGTAATACCACGCTCTCTTTCTATATCCATATTATCGAGCATCTGCTGTTGAATAGGACCACGAGTTGATACTAATTTAGCTTTATCTATAAATCTATCAGCTAAAGTAGACTTACCGTGGTCAATGTGCGCAATAATACAAAAATTGCGCGTATAGTGTGAATCTTTACCCATATTTTCCCTATATCACACCACGGTCTATAATAAACTCGTGGTGGCATTACTCATTTCAAACCCTAATAATTCTCTAATTTCTTTATCATCAAGGGTTTCATGTTCTATTAAGGCAGAAGTAAGCTTTTCTAATTGATCTCGATTCTTTGTTAAAATAGAACGAGTATCTTCTAATGCCCCAACTAATATCTTTGAAATTTCAACGTCGATTTTCTTCGCTGTATCTTCTGAATAATCTTTATGTTGAGCGATTTCTCTCCCTAAGAAGAGGGGCTCATCATCTTTACCAAAACCAATAAAACCTAGGTCACTCATACCCCATTCTGTTACCATTCTTCTAGCAATATCAGTGGCTTGTTTTATATCATTACTCGTTCCAGTAGTTGTTTCGCCATAAATAATTTCTTCGGCGACATATCCCCCCATACACACTTTTATCCAGTCATAAAGGGCGCTTTTGTTTTTCGTATAGGCATCCTTCTCAGGCAGGCTAATAGTAAGGCCTAATGCCCTTCCATGGGGAATAATAGTTACTTTATGCAATGGGTCAAGATGTTCAAGGTGGTAGTGAAGAAGGGCATGGCCCGACTCATGATAAGCGGTAGCCTTCTTCTCCTCAGCAGTCATAATTTTAGATATTTTTGCTACCCCTAAAAGAAGTTTATCTCTCCCCTTCTCAAAATCTTCCATCATGACAGTTATTCGTTTACCACGAGCTGCAAAGAGGGCTGCTTCGTTGACGAGGTTCGCTAAATCTGCACCACTAGTCCCTGGTGTAGCGCGAGCAATTCTATTTAGATTGACATCATTACCAACTTTAATTTTTTTACAGTGAATAGCAAGAATGGCCTCTCTTTCTCCTACATCTGGCATATCGACAACTACTTGGCGGTCAAATCTACCAGGTCTCAAAAGAGCAGGGTCTAATACATCAGGTCTATTCGTTGCAGCCATGACTATCACCCC
Source organism: Spirochaetia bacterium (assembly GCA_009929055.1). Classification (GTDB taxonomy): domain Bacteria; phylum Spirochaetota; class Spirochaetia; order Sphaerochaetales; family Sphaerochaetaceae; genus SABI01. The sequence continues at coordinate 4,117 of SABI01000097.1, forward strand.
TGTAGCTGTCTCAAATCCGTCCATTTCAACAAGCATCTGATTAAGGGTTTGTTCTCTTTCATCATGTCCACCGCCAAGGCCAGAACCTCTGGTTCTTCCTACAGCATCAAGTTCATCAATAAAGAGAATACTTGGAGCGTGTTTTCTCCCTTGTTCAAAAAGGTCTCTTACTCGAGAAGCTCCTACACCTACAAACATCTCTACAAAGTCAGATCCACTCATATGAAAGAAAGCTACTCCAGCTTCACCAGCAACAGCTTTCGCTAATAAAGTTTTTCCTGTTCCTGGAGGACCTACTAACAAAATCCCTTTTGGAATTCTTGCTCCAATATCGAGGAATCTTTTAGGGCTTTTTAGAAAGTCTACAACTTCTTGCAACTCATATTTAGCCTCTTTTTGTCCAGCTACATCGTCAAAGGTAGTTTTAACGTCACTATCCATGTACTCTTTGGCTTTACTTTTACTAAAAGCCATGACATTGCCATTAGCCCCTTTCGTCTGTCTCCAGAGCATCACAGTGAACCCTATGAATATTATCCAAGGAAGCATTTGAAGGATGAGCTGAAGAAAAGAGACCCCTTGGACAGTACCAGTAACTTGAACTTTATTTTTCTTCAAAGTATCCATAAGAGAGGTATCATCATAAGGAATTCTCGTTGTTGCACTCATGCTATTACGTAAGTTGAAAGTTATTACTCGTTCATCTTGAATTTCAACAGAATTGACTTGGTTTGATTCTACATATTCTAAGAATGCACTATAAGGAACCTCTTGAAGGCCCATATTAGATCCATCATTAAAAAGCATAAATAAGAAGGTTACAATGAGAAATAGGAAAAAGCCTAAAGCAAGACGATTTTTTCTATTAAGATCAAATTTAGGTCCATTACTATTTGAAGGACCTTTCTTTTGATTTTGATTTTGATTTTGAGAATTATTTTCACTATTATTGTTTCTCATTCCTGACCAATAACCACCATCATTGTTATTCTTTTTATCATTGCCTGAGTTGTTTTTTGATTCTTTGGAATCTTTTTCAGGTTCTTGATTTTTTTTATCTTCGTTTTCTTTGTCCACAGTCCTATCCTTTTATTATCAGTACACTATATAATGTAGTGAGTTTTCGAGCAAGGGGCGAGAGAAAAGCTCTTTTTGCCACCCTATCTTTACCTAAAAAACACCTTCCTAATACAGCAAGAACCCCTTTATCATCAACAAGGAGGGGTATCTCCCATCTTTTAGATGGCTCAATATGCCAACTCGCATACAATGAAGTGAGACTTTTCGTCCCATCATTGAATTCAATCGTATCTTTCTCTTGATAGGATCTTACCACTAAAGGCCCTACAATTACACTATCATCAATCCAGACCTTCTCATTATCTCCTACCTTTGCTAAAACATGTTCTTCCCTGCATAGGTAATAAGAGTGGTGTAAATGAGTATGAGTTGAATATACTAGTGAAAAGTAGAAAGCGCCAAGTGGTTCACTCCCTTTTTTCCATTTCATTTGGAAATTATAGAAAGTAATAGTTGAATCAGGGAGGGCAATTCTTTTATATTGACCTTTATATTGAAGAATGGATCGAATAATATCCTCTACACTTTGATGAGATAATCGTAATCGATTTTCAAAAGGTAACAGATTATATCCCCTGTATAAGACTCTCCTTATGATTATTGGCTCTAAATTTTGTAGCATGGTGAGATTAATAAGAACTTCCTCATTCTCTGCATCGTAGTGAACAATTTGACTTTCCCATGTGCCTGCTACTTTTTCAACATAATCATTCAACTCTTCTACTTCATCATTGAGTCGATGCAACCCCTCCTTCCAACGAGGAAAAGTTTCCTTAACAACAGGAATAAGTGAGTGCCTAATTTTATTGCGTAAATAGAGCGTGGTACTATTTGTAGAGTCTTCTACCCAAGCTACCTTCTTTTTATTAAGGTACTCCTCAATTTCAATTCGAGAGATATGAATAAGGGGCCTAATAAGAGCTCCTTGTTTCTCTTTTATAGGAGAAGCAAAATTCATCCTGCTTCCTTGAAACATCCTCATGAGGAGAGTTTCATCTTGATCATTCTTTGTGTGAGCTGTGGCGATGTAAGAAAAGGATGTTTTTTTTAAAAATTCGTTTAACTTATTGTACCTAATGTAGCGAGCGGCCTCTTCTATTCCATTTTTTCTAAGGTGAGCTATAGTAGCTACTTCATTTTTTTGTAACTCAATGAGAATAAATTCTATATTAAGGGAGGCACAGTGCCTTCTGTTTACTTCAATTTCTTTATCTAATTCATCATCACTACGTAATCGATGGTTTACATAGAGGGCTTTTAATTTAGAAATGGGGTGGATACAAGAGAGAAGATATAGGAGGCTGAGAGAATCCGCCCCTCCACTAAAAGCTACAAGGATCCCATCAGTTTCACTAATGCTATGGAATGTAAGAAATGTATCTACCTTTTCAAGGAGTGACTTTTCGATTGTTAGCACGAATAACCTCCATCAAGGACTTCCCGTTGATAAGATCAATGACTGCAATAGTTGCTTCATCTATTCCTTTTTTAATCATTTCTTGCTCACCCTCTTCTTGAGGTGCTCTGAGAACATACTCAACTACAGTTTCAGGGGGAATTGGCCTACCAATCCCAACATAAATTCTAATAAACTCACGATCTAATAGATGTGCCATTAATGATTTTAATCCATTATGACCAGCACTAGAGCCCCCTTTTTTTATCCGAATAGTTCCTTGTGGTAAATCTAATGTATCACAAATAACAATAATTTCATTTTTTGTATGTTTAGAGAGAGAAGAATAATTAAATATTGCTCCAGAATTATTCATAAAAGTGAGAGGCATAATGAGGAGGGTTTCTCTATTTATGTAACCAATTGCGTAAGGACGACAACAGCGTTTCTTCATTTTTATCTGAAAAAACGCTGCTACTTGTTCAAGGACATCAAATCCTACATTATGTCGTGTATGGCTGTAAGTGGGTCCTGGGTTTCCAAGACCAATAATAAGTGGCAGGATAGCCTCCTTTATTTCTCTTCAGCTTCTTCTACTTCTTCTTCTAGTTCTTCATCTTCTTCAGTTTCAGCAGTAATGACTTCCTTAACACCCTTCACAGTAGCAATAGTCATATCTTGAGCATGAAGGAATTTTACCCCTTCAGGAGCTTTGACTTGTTCAACATGAATACTTTCATTAAGGTTGAGACTACTTACATCAACTTCGATTGATGCAGGAAGATCGCTAGGAAGACACTCAACTTCAATCTCGTGGGTAACTTGTTCCAAAACTCCACCAAATCTTGCTCCAACTGGGTTCCCAACAAGAACAATAGAAACGTTCGCTCTTAAAACTTCACCTTTAGTTACTTCAAAAAAGTCTACATGAAGAACTTTCCCAAGCATCACGTTTTCTTGAAAATCTTTCATCAATACATTGTGATTTTTTCTACCTACTTTAACTGTCAATAAAGTTGATTCAGTAAAATGTCTTAGTTTATTTTGGAACTCTTTTGCATCGAGCGTAATATGCTCAGGGGCATTTTTCCCATAGATAACTGCAGGGATACGGCCTAGTGCCAAAACTCTTCTTGAACCGGCAGAGCCGAAGTCCTCGGTTCGCTTTTCACCAGCCAACTTCATATCTTTCATGAAATACTCCTCTTGATAATCCTAAAAACAGGGGCGGCAGGATTCGAACCTACGCATGCCGGCACCAAAAACCAGAGCCTTACCACTTGGCTACACCCCTATCTACCCAATTCGGTAGGAAGTCACATCACGTGACAACGCACATCAAAATACAAGTTTTTAGCCAATTTGTCTAGTGCATTTGTCAGGTTTAATAGAATTTCTTATATATTATTCCTTAAAATTGTTATTTGTCTCTCCTGAAAGGAAATTCTATAGACAAAATTACTAAAAATTTGCTCACTTTGAAAGTTAGCAACAACCGTACATCTTTACCTCTCAGAGTTATATAAAAAAATTAAGAAGCTATCGTGCTTCCTCTCTCTCATAGAGAGCCGCTACTTCCTCTTTTGATATTAACAGAGTAAGAAGGTGAGCAATTATGATGATACCAGGGATATCTATGAGTAATCTCGTAAGAGCAAACGGCGCTCCTAGTGAAGAGATTTCGAATAAGAACATAGGAATCTTAGTAGTAGACCACGCTCCTATAAAAATAAGGATATTTTTAAACTTAACCCCTTTTTTTATAAAAACAGCTGCTACTGGAAATGCTCCGTACAAAGGGCCTGCTGCAGCAGAGCCAATTACTATAGCTAGTACTACCCCTTTCACACCAGAGCCTTCTCCCATGTACTTTACCATAGTCTCTTTAGGAACCCAAATATCGAGGAGCCCTAGGAGAATAAATATTGGGGGAATAACTAAAAGCATCTCTTTTAGCTGAGAGTACGTCATGCTTGCTACTGATTTCCCAAACGATACATTAAAGAAAGAATAGAGAGCCATAACAAGCAAGACAATAAGGAGTGCACGATATTTCTTCATCAATACTTTCATACCAAGGCCTCCACATATCCTATCACATAGGCAACAAGGAATGAGAAAGCAAAAGCTAATATATTTCGATAAATTGCTAAGCGCTTGCCAAAATATTTTATCTCAACTGGGAGTGTCACGATACCCACCATCATGAGTGTAGAGACGAAGGCAGCTATTTGCATATAGCCCGCTCCCCCCTCTAATAGCATAGCGGCGGTGGGAAATGCAACAAACCCTGGAATTAAAGTAATAGCACCAAC
>SABI01000471.1 GCA_009929055.1 Spirochaetia bacterium
GAATTGTTCTTAGAACTCTCAATGAAGCAAAAGTAAATACTATTGCAGTTTCTATTGATAACTGGAATCAACTAAAAGAACAAAGTGAAATTCTTAAAAGATTCTCTAAACTTGGATTCAATACAAGAGTAACAATTAATCTTACAGAAAATATTCTTTCTCATAGTTGTTATGATTATTTCATGACTTGCTCTTATGAAGGCATTAACCAAGTTTCATTTAGAGAACTCACTATTCCTAAAAATCCTGTAGTCTCTAAAGATAGTGAAGAAGCAGCAGAGTATATTAAATCTATTAACAAAGAAAAAGTACAGAAATTTTTAGAAGAAGTTAATTCTCTAGTTAAGAAAGAAGGAACCTTTGTAAGAAAGCTTTCTTTTGGAGCAAGTATCTATATGCTTGATGATATTTCTGTCACAATCTTTGAGAACTGCATTCAAGAGAATTCTAATGAAGATGATATCAGAAGTCTAGTCTATTTTGAGGATGGTCATCTTTCTACTTCTTGGTATGGATCAAACCATGGAAGGATATTCTAAATGGAACTTAATCCTAAATGGTCTTGGGTAGAGACAGACTCAGATAAGTTTTCAGCTGCATTGGATGCTATTCTCAATACAGATGATAACCTATTTATCTTAGGGCCAGGGGGCGTCGGAAAAAGTATTCTTTTGAAAATTGCCTTTGATCATTTCAGAAATGTCCTAGTAATGGGACCAACAGGAATTAGTGCTGCAAATCTGTCTACTGATGGAGTGCCTGCAACAACTATTCATTCAGCTCTAAAGATACCTCCAGTGAATGTATATAATCAGATTAAATATAGTCATGAAGCTGTGAGTCTGATGACTAGAGCAAAGTTAATTCTTATAGACGAAGTCTCAATGATCAATGCTTCTTTGATGGACTTTGTCCTGAAAGCTACAAGACTAGCCTCTGATTATGTAAAACCAAGAATCATTCTATTTGGAGATATCTTTCAGCTTCCTCCTGTAAGATCAGATGATATTTATGCAGTTAGCAGATATTTTGAAAGAATTTATGACAATAAATATTTTTTCTTCAATGCTAGAGTCTATGATAAATTTAAATTCAAGACAATTCATCTGAATGAAGTCTATAGACAAAAAGATCCTGTGTTTAAGAATGCATTGAACAGAATAAGACTTGGAATTTGTAATGAAGAAGATCTAAAACTTATCAATACTAGAGTTGTAAATAAACAAAAATTTCTTGAAGAACATCCTTTTGTCTTGTATCTAGCTTCTACAAATAAGACTGTAAATAAACTAAATGCAGAATATACAGCAAGACCAGAGTTTAAAGATAAAATACAATATAGAGCTATCATTAAGGATGACTTTGACATTTGGAACTATCCAGGATTAGAAGAAACTATTACAATTGCTAAAGGACAGCAAGTAATGTGTACTGCTAACAACTCAGAAGCAGGATATCAGAATGGAACAATTGGGATTGTAGAAGAAGTTTTTGAAGATATGGTCAGAATCAGAAAGCAAGATGGAGTAGTAGTCTATGTGATTCGTCAGACTTGGGATAAATTTGAATATAGACTAGATGAGTCTACTGATTCTATTTCTTATGATTCTATTGGATCTTGTAACCAGATTGCCTGTAAACCTGCATATGCTGTCACTTTTCATAAGAGTCAAGGACTGAC
>SABI01000472.1 GCA_009929055.1 Spirochaetia bacterium
CATATGTCTTCTTGCGATAAAATGCTGCAGCAATATCTCTAGTAGCATAAAGGGTCGCACCATCTGCTTTAACTAAAAGGCAAGGGGGCATATTGTATGCGGAGAGATCAACGATCCCCGCACCATCAGATATTTGCATGAGTAACTTGTCTCCAATTTCCTTTAGGATTGGAGCCATTTTATCATTGTAGAAGGACTCTCCGGCATAACTGTCAAAGACTATGTTGAGCCTTGCATATACCTTGGATACTTCCCTAAGAGTAATATCTTTGAAGAGAGAAAAAAGATCTAAAGACTCTTTGTCTCCGTCTTCGATTCGTTTGAAATATTCTCGCGCAAGGTCGTCAAGATATGGTTCGCTTTCTGCCTCTTTATGGAATTTGACATATAGTTCAGTAAGATAAGTAACTCCTTTTTCTAAGAGATCTTTTTCTTTACCCCATTTCTTAAAAGCTACTATTAGTTTCCCGAACTGCGTTCCCCAGTCGCCCAAATGATTGATTCCTACTGGGTTGTATCCTAGCTTGCGATATGTTCTGTATAGAGCTCCACCTATTGCGGTGGTTAACAAATGGCCTATATGAAAGGGCTTTGCGATATTTACCGAGGAATAATCAATGCAGACTGTTTTTCCCTCTCCCTCGTTTGAATCTGCATAGTTTGCTCCCTTTTCAAATATTTCTTTAAGAAGATAAAGGGTTTCTTTTTTCTTGTCAAATTTAAAATTTAAATACCCGTTGATTGCCTCTACTGACTCAAATGAATCAGTCTTTTTTAAGATCTGGTCTCTTAGCATTTCTGCTATTGCAATAGGGGACTTCCTGAGGATTTTAGAAAACTTGAAACAGGGTAAAGCATAGTCACCCTTCGAAAGATCCTGAGGTCTCTCGATGGAGGAATATACCTGTTCAGAGTCCACTCCTTCTATTTGTATGTATTCGGCTATTTCTCTTTTCTTGTCTCTTGACATCTGTTTCACCTGCTTAAACTTATTTATATTGTCTGTTGTTTTATTATATTTTAAGAGCAACTTGCTCTGTGGTTTGCACTAAGAGGTTACCGCCCTGCCCTTTGTTTTTAAGACCTTTGTTTTTAAGAGGTTACCGCACTGCCCTTAATTTTTAAGGCCTTTGTTTTTAAGCGGTTACCGCCCTATCCTTAATTCTAAAGATCTTTGTTTTAGGGTCAATTCCTTCGGGAATAGATGTGTCAGTTATTACGCATTGCTTACCAGCGATTGAATCAAAGAGAGCTTTTTTTCTGTCGGGATCAAGTTCTGAAAGAACATCGTCGAGAAGAAGTACTGGTGCTTCTGAATATCTTGTTGTGAAGATTTCAGCCTCAGCTAGCTTTAAGGATAATACTGCTGTTCGTTGTTGGCCTTGCGAGCCAAAACGGCGTATATCTATACCATCAGCCATTACTTTAAGATCATCCCTATGTGGCCCAATGGTAGAATACCCTAATTCAATATCCTTATCATATGCCTCTTTAATAAGATTCTCTAAGTCTTTTGATATATCGTTATGAATTGGTTCTGTTTCGTAAGAAAGTACAAATTCTTCCTTTGCATCAGTTAGTTTTTGATGAGCCTCAATAGCATATGGGGTTAGTTCTTCTATGAACTTCTTTCTTTCTTGTATTATAAAAGCCCCACACTTAACAAGGTCACTCGTAAG
>SABI01000473.1 GCA_009929055.1 Spirochaetia bacterium
CCTTAAAGGAGCCAATAGTTAAAGTTGGAATTGTTTCTTTTAGAGTCAAAATTCCTTCAAAGATGTTAGATCTACCAATAAAAGTAGAGACAAACATATTTGCAGGACGTTGATAAATATTTTGGGGTGTTCCTATATGTTGCAATATTCCATCTTTCATGACTCCAATTCGATCACTTATCGCCATTGCTTCTTCTTGGTCGTGAGTGACATAAAGGGTGGTAATACCTACTCTATGTTGAATATGTTTAATAACATTACGCATTTCAACTCGTAGTTTTGCATCAAGGTTTGACAGGGGTTCATCCATTAACAATACATGTGGTTCTATACAAAGGGCTCGAGAGAGGGCAACTCTCTGTTGTTGACCGCCTGATAACTGGGCAGGCATTCTTTCAGCTAGAGTCTCTATTTGCATCAATTTAAGGTATTCTTCTGCCCTTGTTGTTATCTCTTGTTTTGTTAATTTTTTGTTTTTAAGACCAAACTCAACATTCTTTCTTACCGAAAGGTGGGGGAAAATTGCATAGTTTTGAAAGACCATCCCTATATTTCGTTTAGAGGGGTCGAGGTCGTTAATTCTTCTATCACTAAAAAAGAAGTCTCCCCCCTCTATTGTGTTAAAACCAGCTATCATCCTAAGGAGAGTTGTTTTTCCACATCCAGAAGGGCCTAGAAGAGTAAAGAACTCCCCTTCATTAATTTCAAGATCTAAATCAGGAATAATCACAGTCTCTCCAAACTGTTTTCTTGCATGTTTGATAGTAATCTTCTCTTTCACAACAAAGGTCCTCCCAATAGTGGTAGTAACAACTCTTCATAGACTAAGCCCACAGTTTTGAGTTGTCAACAATAAAATGACATAAACGAACGTAAAGAAACATTTTCAGAACAAATATAGAAGTGAATTATAAGGATTTCATCCAATAATTACTTTTATACCTGCCTCTTCAAAGGCAGTTTTTTGTTCTTTTGTTATTCCTACATCAGTGATAAGAGCATACACAACATGTACTGGAGCAACAAAAAAATGAGAAACTTTTGCAAGTTTAGAGCTATCTGCAACAATGTAGACTGGTCCTTGAGTGTGTTCAATCATGGTCCTATTTATTTGAGCTTCTGGTTGAACTGGCGTAGTAATACCAAACTCTACATCAAACCCATCAACTCCTAAAAATGATTTTGTAGCATATACCCTAGAAATTGATTGCAAGGCACCATCTCCAATATAGGTAAAAGATTCTTTCCTAAAGACTCCTCCAGTTGAAATAACTTCTATGTGGTCAGGGAGGGTAAGAGTAGGAAAGTAAGCATTATTAGTTACTAATTTAACGTTTTTAGCTAAAATACGGGTAAATATACGTAATGTTGTGGTTCCACTATTAAGAAAGATTGTATCGTTATCTTCAATTAACGAAGTGACTACTTTTGCAATAGCATCTTTTTCTGTGTTGTGATATCGCATCTTTTGGTAAAACAGAGGCTCTTGAACTCTCCTGTTAGCAGCTATAGCTCCACCATGGGTTCTCTCAATGATTCCCTCTTTCTCAAGACTCTCTAAGTCTCTTCTAATGGTCATATTAGTTACACCAAGTTGTTCACTTAGTTCAGTAACTTTGATGGCCCCCTTTTCAGAGATAAGTCTAAAGATTTCATCTCTTCTTATTGGTACTGGTA
>SABI01000474.1 GCA_009929055.1 Spirochaetia bacterium
GTCTAGAGCCGTGGCGCTCATTAAGAGCCTCGCCCGCATGGAACTCCCAGAAGAGATTTATCTAGACGAAAAGAACGATGTTCAAAGTGACGGCTTAGTGACCCTCTTTAACTACAAGCATGTAACTGCTCTCTTGTCGCACTACTCAACCCTCAAACAAGAAGTTTGGGATGAGGTTGGACTTGATATGCACTATATGTTGATGGATCTCGAGGAGCTCGTCGTCCGCACACTTAAGAAAGATTATCCCTTACTTTTTGATTTAGCTTTAGCCAAGATTGATGGGCTAACTAATATTGAAATTCAAAGGTTATTGGATGAGAGGCATGGAGTTAAGCACTCAGTTGAATATATCTCTGCATTGTGGAAAAATAAGATCCCAAAATTGATAAGCGAGCAAGCTAAAGAAGACTGGCTCTTGTTTCACTTCACAAATGAAGTAAAAGGTAAATGGAAGAAATGTAGCAGGTGCGGCGAAATTAAGCTTGCGCACCATAGATTCTTCTCTCGCAATAAGACCTCAAAGGACGGCTACTATAGCATTTGCAAAGACTGCCGCAACAAGAAAAGGAGATAACAATGGAAGTAGATTTAGATGTTGCTAAATTCTCTTTTGTTGTGGAAGTTGCCACTTCAGATCCGAGAATACTTGCGGACCTCAGCTATCAAAGTGAGGGAGAATTGCGGGAAAAGGTAAGAAAAAAATTGATGCAAGCCCTGTCAGATTTTCCCTACCTTGCGGGAATCAAAATTTTTCCCGTAATCATGAATCTTCAAATTGAAGATGAAGATCTAGAATATGCGGAGGAGGATGAAAATTAATGTCTCAAAGATTTTGTACTAAATGCGAAAGAACAATGGACGAACTTCAATTCTACACATATAAAAATGGTGAGAAAGTAGAAATATGTAAAAAGTGCATGACAATGCACATTGATAATGACAGCCCAGAAACTTACATGTGGCTGTTAAAGAAGATGGACGTCCCTTACATTAAAACAGAGTGGGATAGCCTACTATACAAAGCAAAAGAAAAAGCTGGCCCCTACAAAGCTTTAACTGGAATGTCAGTGTTTGGAAAATATTTAAGCAAGATGAAGCTTAAACAATGGGGACAATATGGTTGGGAAGACACTGAAAGACTTCAAGCTGAAAAGGAAATGAAAAGTGCGGCGGCTGCCTCTCAGGCTCCACCGACCCAGTCTAAGGAAGTTTTACAAGAGATGTATGATAATGGAGAGATTTCTGAAGCGGAATTTCTCACTCTTACTGAAGAACCTGAGTTAAGCGGTCCGCCGCAAGACCATTATTATCCAGAAAATAATCCTTATCCTATTGTTAATCTTCCCAATCCTGCGGACGACCTTACAGAAGAAGATATGGTTTATCTTGTGAATAAATGGGGGCGTTTCCACAAACCAGAACAGCTTCTCTTTCTAGAGACTCTTTATAATAACATGATGGATTCTTTTGATATTCAAAGTGCTTCTAGAGAAGATGCTCTAAAGAAACTTTGTAAGACTTCCCTTAAAATGGAAGAAGCTATTGACTGCGGCGACGTAGATACTTACCAGAAGTATAGTAGAGTATATGACCTCTTGTCTAAGTCTGGAAGATTCTCTGAAGCACAAAACAAAGACCAAGCCCCTAGTTTCTTAGGAAGCGTTAGTG
>SABI01000475.1 GCA_009929055.1 Spirochaetia bacterium
AAAATGATGATGATCCAGAAGATGTTATTTTGATTAATGAAGAGAATGAAGTTTTATTTTTAGTTAGAAATAGACTTGATGACTTTCAGCCAAAGAAATATTGTTTCCCTGGAGGTCATGTTGAAAAGGGAGAAGATTATAAATATGCAGGAGTAAGAGAGTTAGTCGAAGAGACTGGAGTAAACTTAAGTCAAGATGATGTTGTTGATGTAGGAACTTATACAGATAATAAGATTGTTATACATTATTTTACAGCAAAAGTAAAGAAAGAAGAGTTAAATATTTTTCTTGATGAGAGAGAGCATGAGTCTTATGAGTGGGTACCTATGAATAAAGTTCATGAGTACCCACTCATATTGAACTTGAAAGAAAATCTTGAGAAGGTTATTTCTATACCTGTTGAGTTTTTTATTAATTCAGAAGCTCAAGTAAGAAACTTTTACTACATAAGTGGAGACTTTCTTAAAGAAGAAGATACTTTACTTGCTAAAAGTCTAGGGACTATTTATACAGCTTTTAGAGTAGGAGAGATCTCTCAAGAACAGTATGAAAAACAGTTAAAAAAGAGTTGTAGAGAAGTTGAACCTTTTAATCTGTATAAGAGTAATGGTGAAACTTATTATGGTGTTAGAATTTCAGATAAACTAGAGAAAGCCCTGTCTCATAAGTACTATTTCAGAGAAGGTACTCCTGGTAACTACAAGTACTACTATACAAGAGATGAGTACTTCCAAGCAAAGGGAAAAGACTATGTTGAATCAAAACCAAAGCAAGACATTGTTGGTCAGATTGAGTCAAAACTTGAAGATAAGATAAATGAGATAATTAAGGCAACAGAAGATGCTGAGTTTGCTAGAACAGGGTTTCATATATCTGACTATGAGAAAGAGATTTTAAGACTATCTCTTCTCCAAGATATGTTTAATTCTATTGGTAAATATATTGAAGATACAGATGAACTTATAGATTTTAAAGTGAATCAATCTTTGAAAGGTAACTTTACTATTCAAATGAGTATAAAGAGAGATGGGCAACCAAGGTATCTTGAAACTGATGTGATTTATGCTGGTGGCTATAATATTCAAAAACTCCACCTAAGATATATAACAAATACAGATCTAGTTCCAAAGTCAACGCCTTTAACTAGTAAGTATAAAGAAAAGTCTGACAAACTCACTAAACTTCAAAGACTTGAAAAAGATGTTAAGTATTATGAAGGTGTTGTTGAACGATACAAAAAGGAGATAGCTGAAAGAGAAGCCATGTCTGATGAAGATAAAGCTCTTGCTGGTGGTGGTTATGATATAATGAAAAATGTAACTTGGCAAGAGTTAGTTGAAAGAGGTGCTGATAAAAACTATGACTATTCAGAGAAAGTTTTTATTGATGAAACTGCAAAATTAAGAGAAGATAACATAAAAAGCTTTAATGAGCATACTCGTTATAGAAAGGACTACTTGAAGTCTGCAGAAAAAGATCTTGCAAAGAGAATCCAAAGAGTAGAAGATTTCAATAAGACTGATAGTATTGAGAAGTCAGAGAAGATTAAAGGTGGATTAGCAGATGGAGAAACCGTTGAAGAGCTTGCTGCTCATCATAAAACTTCAATTAAAAAAATATATGATGAGATTGAAATCGGTAAGAAAGTAGAAATGGAACATACTG
>SABI01000476.1 GCA_009929055.1 Spirochaetia bacterium
ATGCTATCCAACACTGTATCTAGATTAACCTGTGCATCCGGGACAGAATAATTACCAGGTGTGTACTTAGGTTCTTCCTGTGTATTTACATCAAGTGGGTCAATTCCACTTTCTTTAATAAGTTTGCTGATTGCTTCAGGGTTCTTCTTATCTAAATCTATTAAATAAGTAAGTTTCTGTTCATCAAGCAATCCATTATTTTCTAACATCTTAAGAACTTTTAAAGATGGTTTCAAGGCTGCCATCTTTTTATTATAGTTCGCTCCCTGTTGCATAAGCTTAATAGCATCATCAACATTATCAATTTGAATGTCTCTGCCATTAGCTTTGAACGGACTAAATAACTTCTTAAGTTGTTCTTCAGCAGAACCAGTCTCTACTTCCTGAGTAGTTTCAGTTTCCTGATTCTCAGTATTAGTTTCTTGGTTCTCATCTGTATTTTCTTCTGTAGTAGTTTCTTGTTCAGTAGTAGTGGTTTGTTCAACCTCTTCATTCTGCTGAGTAGTTTCCACTTCAGTTTCTTCTGTAGTCTGTTCCTGAGTAGTTTCCTGTTGCTCTTGTGAAGATGCCGACTCAAAGGTCGGCATCGGAGCTTTCAGGAAATCAGCATCAGACATTGCAAGAATTGATTGTTCAACGCTGTTTCCAGACATAAGCTATTACTCCTGTGCTTCTTCTTGTAACAGTTCTACCTGAGTTTCTTCATCCTCTGGCAGAGCCTTACGAGCCAATTCAGCCATATACTGAGTACGACCTAAGAAGCTACGGAAATAGGCAATAGCCAACATCTGATTACGAATCTCTTTCTGGGAAGCCTCATCTTGCATATCAGGATGAGCCATAAGATGAACCAATCGAGCAGGTTCCTTATCAAAGAATTCACTATCGATAATACGTTTCCAGTCACGAGACTTAGAAATACGAACGATAGCATCACCTAACGCAATTGTTTCTTTCTTCTGTTCAATACTGATACGAATTTGTTCTGACTGACTCATACGTGTGTCCTCATAATGAGATTATATTTCACTTAGTGGCTTACCAGATTTAAGGATGTAATCCACAATCTTGGTTTGAGTTTGGCTTTCAGCTTGTGCAGAAATCTTCTGAACATCTCTAGCCTGTTTAACACCGGACTCTTGTTCAACGTAATCCAAGTTTTTAAGGTCTGTATCACTTTGAACATTCTGAGCTTGTGTAGCTTTATACCCTGCTGAAGCTCTATTTTCAATTGCTTTAGATTGAGTTTCAGCAATTTGAGCCTCTAAAAGTGCAATTTCAAGCTCTGCTTTACGTTGTGCTAATGGGTCAGGTTGTGGCTGATAGGATTCAATTCTCTTAGCTAAGTCAGGCATATTTCTAAGACGAGCAATATCACTTAATACCATCTGAGACATTTCAAATGGTAAGCTATTACCCATAGTCTGAAGCATGAAAGCTAATTCCTGTGCTTTCTGGTTATCTGCCTCAGCAGTAGAAATACTTAACTTAAGGTCAAATTCCCCAGCTAATTCATCTCTTCTAACAGTAACGAATTGTTCATTGGTTACTCGTACCACTTCCTCTTCTGATAAAAACTCTGAGTTCATAGAAATAATCTTACGGCCAATCTCTACAATACCTTGAGCCAATCTACGAAGAATACCTAATTCACGTTTAGAA
>SABI01000477.1 GCA_009929055.1 Spirochaetia bacterium
GGCTTGGAAGGTGTTCTTTCATGGAAAACAAAAGATGGAACCCTGATTTCCCACTCATTAGAAGATACCATGAATAGGATTTTTTCTATCGATGGGTTAAGCGAAGATGAAAGGGCAGCCGCATTGGTGCTTGATGTGTCAGATAAACTCTTAAGAAGAAAAATCGGGAGCCCGGCTTTCTCCGGGTTAAACGAGGAAGAGCTCCCAGACATCAGATCAATTATGAAATCTTCTATTTTTTACATAGTACTAAATAGATTGAATCTCAATTCTGTAAAGCTCGAAAGTCCTGAATTGTGTGAAATGCCCTCAGAATATTATGAGAGATTTAAAGAGAACTTAAACGTAATTAGACAGGTTTCTCAGATAGTAGTAAACAATGTAGAAACATTAGTTTCGCTTGGAAGGAAAGAAGAGCTGAAAAGAGTGGCTAAGGAAAATTATATGAGACTTAAATCTGCAGGGAAACTTCCCTTTGATACGGAGGAATCAAATGAACTGGAAAATGATTCTCCCTATGCAGCATAGGTTTTTTGATAAGAATCAGCCGTGAGAGTTAGATTGATAAGGAGAAGATATGTCAGAAGCAAAAGTAAAAGCATTAGTAAAAGAAGCAGGTAAAGAAGCAGAGATTAAAGAAATAACAATTAAGTTAGAGGATTTGCAGAAGCTAGTTAAGGGGATGATAGAAATAATACCTTTTCCGGGAATCGAAGGATTAGACATCATACTAAATGAAGAGGGAAAGTTGATTAATCTTGACCCCAATATACTAATTCCAGAATATAACGATATGGCTGTAGGCCCAATTATTGTTTTAGGCTTTAACGAGGATGAAGGAGATCATAGATCGCTATCGGAAGAAGAGATAAAAAAGGTAAAGGAATACCTTAAGAAGAACGATGCCCGGGAATATAAAGGAAATATAGAGGACTTTCTTGGGGTTGATTTCTATATCCTATAATCTTCTTTCTGCTGGAGATAAGCTGGTTAAAGGTTAATTTTTTAGAAATTGAATAAACAATAAAATTCAATTTAAGGATACAAATTAAGTATTTTAAGGAAACATAAATAGAATATAAAGGATTTAGTAATTTTAGAAGAGACATTGGAGGGAATATGTCAACAAGAAGCATGATTTTAATGGAACAAGAGAACGGAGAATATATAGGAGTGTACTGTCACTGTGATGGATATCTTACTCATAATGGTGCGCTACTTATTGATCACTACAATGACAGGGACAAGGTAAAGGAACTGATTGGGCTAGGAGATTTATCTTATTTAGCGCCAAGAATAATACCATATCCAGATAGGACTCATTCATTTGATAAGCCACAAAGAGGAGTTTGTATCTTTTACGGAAGGGATAGAGGGGAGACTTCGACTGAGGCCACAAAAGTAACCCTTGAGGAACTTGACTCTGATCCGTGGATTGAATACACATATGTTTACGGACTTGATGATAAATGGAAATATTATGAGTATAGGGGTCTTGAAAAGGGAATGAAATCTTTAGATGAGGACCTGAATAGTATATTTGAAGAATGGGGATTTACTCGTCCTAAAGGTATCTATGGATGGTATACAAAAAGTGATATTGAAAGGTTGAAATCCCAGTCAATTGAGGGTAGTGAAAATAAAGAAGAAGAACAATAT
>SABI01000478.1 GCA_009929055.1 Spirochaetia bacterium
GGTTATGTGTTCAAAGAATGTTCAAAGGAGATATCAAAGAGATTCCTCATATTCTTAACACACTTTACCATGATTTTACTAAGGAAAATAATTTAATCCCAGTTGGTCCATACCATGAAATTTATCTTGATAAGAATCGAAATTTCAACCCTAGACAGACAAAAATGATTATTCGTCAAGGGGTAAAGAGGGAATAGGTTTTATTATCATATTCATAAAATTACCTCATTGGTGTGAAAAAAAACATTTTACCCTTGTGACGATTCTTCTTTTTGCTATATCCTAGTCCCTATTAAGAAGGATAATCATGGGTATTGCGTTATTAGCTATTGTTAGTGGGTTGGTGTTGTTAGTTATAAGTGCTGATAAATTTATTGAAGGCTCTGCTATGAGCGCCCTCTATTTTCATGTCTCTCCCCTTCTAATTGGGATGGTTATTGTAGGTTTTGGCTCTTCTGCCCCAGAATTGGTTGTTTCTGTTATGGCAGCTTCTAGAGGGAACCCAGGTATTGCTATTGGGAACGCATTTGGCTCAAACATTGTGAATATTGCCCTTATTTTAGGCATCACCGCTTTAATTAAACCTATTATGGTCTCCTCTTCTATCTTAAAGAAGGAACTACCTCTGTTAGTTGGTGTAATCATTCTTACCTATGTGTGTATAAGAGATCTTACTATATCTCGCCTTGATGGAATTATACTGATACTTGGCTTTATGGCTTTAATGGTGTGGACTGTGCATCAAAGTAAAAGAGAGACAAAAGATACCTACCGTGAAGATCTTGAAAAAGAGCAAAGCAATAAAAATATTTCTCTCACAAGGGCATTATTTTATCTCTTTTTCGGAATTATCTTTTTGATTATCTCAAGTCGCCTCCTTGTGTGGGGGTCAGTAGAAATAACAACATTGCTTGGAGTTAGTGAAGTGATAACAGGGCTGACTGTAGTTGCGATAGGGACAAGTTTACCTGAACTTGCTTCGTGTATTGCAGCGGTAAAAAAAGGGGAAGATGATATTGCCTTAGGGAATATCATAGGGTCGTATTTGTTTAACACACTCCTTGTAGTAGGCCTTGCCTCATCAATCTCCCCATTTAAGTTAGATCAAATAATAATAATAAGAGATTTCCTCTTTATGGCAGTTCTTACTCTTTCACTCTTTATTATTGGCTATAGATGGAAAAAAGGAGTAGGAAGAATTAACCGTTATGAAGGATTAATTCTCCTACTCTCATATATTGTGTATGTAACATTCCTTATAATAAGTGCTTTCCCTACGGTCTAAAAGAGAGGCTGAGGCCAATACTAATAGCTCTTCCACTGTGATCAAATAGATCTAGCAATCGTAGATCCGCCATAACAAAGGTGTTTTTAATGAATTCTATTGGAAGTAAACGGAGACCAAAGTTGAGAGATCCTCTGTCTGTTGCATCTCCTCCACTAGGCAATACAGAATAACTTACATTACCAAAGTCCATAATCAAATTAACTTTCTCTTTGAATACTTTTTTCCAGAGAGGAGTTTCAAAAGCCATCGCAAAATCTATATTACTATTAAGGGTCTTCTGGAATGTATAACCCAAAAATACTGTGGTTTTTGAGGGGAAATCCATAATCGAGCTATCGAAGGTAGCTGCAAACCCTGTTTGACCTGCAA
>SABI01000479.1 GCA_009929055.1 Spirochaetia bacterium
GCTTTCATTTATAGCCTCCCATAATTCTAAATTATCGTGACTATTACCAACTATCTCCACGTTATCATCTTGTATAATTACAGATGATAAGCCATAAATTCCTTCTTCTCCTTCAGTATCCGTACAGTCAATCCAAAAACAACAATTACACCAATAAACTGTTCCAACATGAGAAAGTAAATTGCCAACACGATCTGGTATACAAAACGAGATATTATCCCATTCAAACAGCTTCACCTTCTCTTTTAAGACACCACTTCTCAACCAAACCTCTTCGCCTGTAAATTGACCAACGGTTTCGGGAATGACTCTGTAAAATGCGTGATTAACAACATCGTGGTCATCTTTATTTTTCCCTTTTTCAAGGTCTACCATGATGACAGAATCACCATCCAACTCTGCATAATAACCGTGTATCCAATCTCCATTTATTTTTGTTTTTCCTCTAAAATTAATCCCTCTCATTTTAACCCCTTCTTTAACTCTCTTAGCTCTTTTCTAAAACCTTTAGACAACACTTTGTACTCAAGTTCACACTTTTTAGATACCACAAGTCTCTTATCTTCGTCAGAAAGCTTGCTGTAAGCTTCACTACTGCCTTTTGAAGCAAGAATGATATAATTTAACCTTTTTGCATAACTCTCTCCGTAGCGAGCTTCTATGCCGTTCCTATATGCAACTAAATTCCCCTCATGAAATCTATTGCAGGCTCTGCATTGAGCGTGAACGTTTTCTGGTAGTAATTCGGTAACCCTGTTCTTGCGATTCTCATAATGCCCACCATCTGCCTCTGAAACATGAATAATCTTCCCACAAGAGATACATTTTACAAATTCACCCTCAGCTTCTTGATACACCCTCAACCTCTGAAATGCAGATAAAGCTTTTTGTCTTTCTGATTGTTTCATTTATTCACCCTATTTTTAGCCCTATAGCTTTCCCAATCCATCAAGATTGCCGTTCCATCCTCAACGATTCTCTCGTAAGAAGAACGTCCAATAACGTCAATAACATTCTCCTTGGTTGCGTTTGCAATTAACACAGTTGGTTTCAAATCTAAATATCGCTTGTCGATTAATCTAAACAATGCGATAAACTCGGTTACTGTTCCGTAAGTTTTGTCCACTTCATCAATGAACAGATTGTCGTAATGTAGATATTTTCCTAATACATCGCTTACTTTGATCGTGTTGTTGAAAGTGAGCTTTATCTCATCAAAGAACTCACTTGCAGTCATATATTTAACACTTTGGCCTTTTAGCACCTTGTCTCTCATTGATGCAAAAGCAAGTCTTGTTTTTCCTGTTCCATTCTTGCCATACATAATGAGAGAAACACCTTCTCTTAATTTCCAAATTAAATATTCTTGCTTTTCTCTAATGTTTTTATCAGCATCAAGCTCATAATTATCAAAAGAAGAATTTCTAAAGCGCAGGGGAAAAGATTCTAAAACAGCTTTTCTCATTTCTTGTATTTGTTCTTTCCTTCGCTGCTTTTCAGTCTCTTCTTGCTCCTTCTCGATTCTTTCATTCGCCGCAAGAATTTCTGGTGAGATTTCAAAACGATTCATTACATTTGAAAGTCCTTCGTTAGCTTTGTTCACATCGACCTCCCTTCATAGTCGTCAACACCAAGATTGCTTATTTCTGTTGAGTG
>SABI01000098.1 GCA_009929055.1 Spirochaetia bacterium
GAATTATCCTTTAGAGGGTATTTTTTATATAATATTTATTTAATCAAATATTAAATTATCATATATTTCATCAAGAGCTACCTTTCGTTTTTCATTGGCAGCCTCATTAAAGTCTTGTGGTGGAATATAGATAACAGGTTCATCAGAATCAAGAGCAGGTACTTCAATTGGACTCCAAATAACTTCTACTTCTTTAATCTGTGGAAGAGATTGTTTTACTGTAACTACTGCTAAAGGAGATGGATTATAGACCCTCTTCTCAATAACTGGTGGTACTATTACTTCTTCTACAGCTACAGGAGTTACTTCTTTAACTTCCTCTACAGGAGGAGCTACTTCTTCAACTTTTATAGGTTCTTCTTTAACTACTGGTGCTTCTTCAACTTCAACAGGTTCTTCTTTAACTACTGGTGCTTCTTCCTCAACTTTTGGTACTTGGACGACAACAGGAGGAACTACTATAGGAGCTATTATCACTTCTTCTTCTATAGGAGGAGTTGGCTCTTCAACTACAATAGGAGTAGGTTCTTCTACTACTATGGGCTCTACTATGACTACAGGTTCTTCAATATAAGGAGTTACAGTAAGAGTAAGATTTAGAGGTGTAGGGACTTTTGGTTTTACAGGAGGAACAACAACTTCAACTGGAGGTACTACTTCTTCTACTTTTTTAACAACTGGAGGTGCTTCTACTTTTTTCTCAACTATTGGGGGAGCAACAACTTTTGGCTGCTCAACTACTTTCATCTCTTCTGGAGGAGCGGGTTTCTTCACTTCCTGCTTTTTTACTTCAACAGTATAGGAAGGAATCTCTTTTAGCTCTTCTCTGCCTCTAACAACCGATGGTTGAAAATAAAGGATTCCGGCTAATACAAAGATAGCAACTGAGATGGTGACACCCAATAAAATATATAAACCTGTTTTTCTCATATTTTTCTGATCCCTATATTCCTATAGTAATGCAAAACTCATCAACTTGTCGATGTATAAAACTCTGCTTACCATAATTCTTCATAATATATACATCACCTTCTGTATCGAAAAGTGTTGAATTAATATCTTTTTGTGCTTCTTGCACCCTTATAAACTTATTCCAACTCATCTTGTCTCTCACTTTTGCCCTTCTATAGCGTAGAAGTAAGGGGGTATGAACATAACAGATTATATCACATATTAGATCAAGTTGCATTCTATGTAATAATGCTGCATTAATAATTATGGCTTTAGCACCTTTTCTTTCCTCTTTCTCAATAAGTTCTTTACACATCAACACCATCTTTGGGTGAACAATACTTTCTAATTGTAAAAGTTTAGCAGGGTCACTAAAAACGATCTCTTTGAGTTTAGCTCTATCAATCTCACTATGAGGGCTTGCTATCACATCAGTAAAGGTTTCTATCAGTTGATCATAACTCTCAATTAAGGCTTTATGACCCAATGCATCGACATCAATCTCATAGTACCCACGGCTAGCAATACGGTGAGAAATATAACTTTTTCCTGCACAATATTTTCCAGTTACTCCAATTATAATCAATGCATTTCTCCCCAGCAAGAACCTGTCTCTATACTTACTCTTAATGGGACAGATAGTGTATACGCACTCTCCATCCCCTCTTTTACAAGCTGTTTCATCAGGTCGAGCTCATCTTTTGCTACTTCAAATATAAGTTCATCATGTACTTGAAGAGAAAGGGCACTTTTTACCTTATGTTTTTTCATGAGTGAATCTACTTTGATCATAGCGAGTTTCATAATATCTGCAGCAGAACCTTGGATAGCCGTATTGATGACAATTCTTTCAGCACCTGCTTGCTCCATCTTGTTTGAACTAGTTATTTGAGGTACTGGTCGCTTTCTTAATAGAATAGTATGAACTGATTGTGTTTTTTTAGCCTCTTCAAGAAGTTCATTCATAAATCCTTTCACCTTTTTTAATCTATTAAAATAGTTTTCAATAAAGGAAGAAGCATCAGACCTAGAAATACCTAGTTCATTGGACAATCTAAAGGCAGACATCCCGTACATCACCCCAAAGTTGATTGTTTTAGCAATTCGCCGTTGTTCGCTCATCACCAAATCTGGATGAACATCAAAGATAATGCTCGCTGTACGAGTGTGAATATCTTCTCCATTAATAAAAGCTTCTTTTAAAGTAGGGTCATCGCTGAGGTGGGCAAGGACTACAAGTTCTATTTGTGCATAGTCAGCAGAAAGGAGGACATAGCCTTCTCTTGGAATAAAAGCTTCTCTGATTCTTCTTCCGTCATCATTTTTTATTGGAATATTCTGCAAATTAGGATTTCTGCTAGAAAGTCGTCCAGTAGCTGTCCCTGTTTGGGTATAAGAGGTATGAATCCGATGAGTTTCTGAATTAATCATCATAGGGAGGACATCAATATAGGTATTCTTTAATTTTACCAATGATCTATTTTGAACAATAAGGCGAGGAACAACGTCGATAAGGGCTAATTTTTCTAAGACATCAATAGCTGTTGAAAAGCCAGTTTTGTTCTTTTTCCCAGTAGGAAGAGCTCTCTCTTCAAACAACACTTCTTGAAGTTGTTTGGTACTATTCATATTAAATTCATGACCAACTTCTTCATACACCTCATTTTCTATGTTATTAATTCTAGTTGTTACTTCATCGTTAAACTGATCTATTTTTGAAGTGTCGAGAAAAATCCCATGAAGTTCCATGTGACTTAATATTTTAACAACAGGCATCTCTACATTCTCAAACAAAGAAATAAGGTGCTCTTTTTCTAACATAGGGGCAAACTCTTCATAGAGCCTATAGGTGATATCAGCATCTTCACTTGCATAATCAATTGCCTTACTAAGGGGAATATCACTAAAGGATTCTCCTTTTGCAACCACATCTTCATATTTTATTGTTCTGTAGCCATCCAAGTATTTTTCTGCTAAGTAATCGAGGTTATATATTCCCCCTGCTGAGTCTATTAACCAAGCGGCTATCATGGTATCGAAATAAAGATTAGCATCTTCTATTCCCCATCTTTTTAATACTTTATAATCGTATTTTATATTCTGTCCAATGAGGCGAACTTTCTTATCTACTAATACTTCACGTAAGGCTTCTCTTGCTTGATGAGAATCAACGATAGGTTTGTTTTCAGCAATGAGGGGGACATAATAACCTTTATTTCTCTCTTGAGTAAAACTAAAGCCAACAGGCTGAGCCTTCATGTCATCAATATCGGTTGTTTCAAAATCAAGAGCTAAAAGAGCATGTGTTGAAATATGACTAAATATTTCTTTCAATTCCTCTATAGAAGTAATGCAATGGTAGATACCTTTTCCATCTTTTCTTACCCCACCACTAGTGGAGGGATGAGAAACAGCTTCGGGTCTTACTTCCCCTATTGCAGCAATAAGACTTGTAGCTTTTGCTTTTTCGAAAAAGGGAACTGCTTTTGAAAAGTCGATACTCTCGGTTGTAAAGCGAGTTGTTTCAAACTCAATTCCAGTAGGAATAGAATCATCAAGTCTCACTAATGTCCTACTAAGATAGGCGTTCTCTTCTGATGCTCTTAACTTAGTAGCAACAGAAGCAGTTAATTCATCAATATGGGCATAGATATTTTCTAAGGTGCCATACTCATTAAGAAGCTTTACAGCTCCTTTAGGCCCAATTCCACTTACACCAGGGACATTATCCGAAGAGTCACCAATAAGAGCAAGATAATCTACTATTTGATTGCTATGTATCTCAAACTCTTCTACTACCTCTTTTAAGCCAATTTCTCTGTAGGACTTTTCATTCTTTCGAGGAGGGCGTAAAGCGGTTATATGTTCGGTCACTAATTGAAGAAGGTCTTTATCCCCTGTCACCATTACTGTATCTATACCTAGTTCTGTAGCACTACGACTAACAGAGGCAATGATATCATCAGCCTCCCATCCATCAACTCTAATGTGGGGAATATTCGCAGCATCTAATATCTCTAGAATTCTGGGAACTTGCTCATGAAGGTCCTCAGGGGCTGCATCTCTATTTGCTTTATATTCTTTATAGAGTTGGTGCCTAAAGGTGGGAGTCATACTGTCGAGGGCAACAACAAGATAATCATGAGGATATTCTCTAATTATTTTTAAGAGGGTCGAATAAAATCCATAGAGGGCTGAAACATTTTTCCCTTCATTATCACGTAAGGGGCGATTAATAAAGGCAAAATAGGAGCGATAAATGAGGCCAAAAGCATCAATAACATATAATTTCTTTCTAACATTCGCCATGAATAACTCCAATTTCAGGTATCTATATGAAGAATGAGCCCATCATAAGAAGGAAACATTCCACGAGGAAGATCACGAGTAAGGGTATCATGATCAAAATCATGTGAGAGGTGGGTGAGATAGGTCTCTTTAGCACCTATTAATCGAGAAGCAGCAATAGCTTGATCAAGATTCATATGAGTAGGATGTTCTTTATAACGAAGGGCGTCAAGGACTACAACTTCTACACCAACGAGTTTCTCATAGCTAGAGGGGGGAATCTCTTTACAATCGCTAAGGTAAGCAAAAGGGCCAATTCTGTATCCATAGACTTCTCTACATCCATGAACTAATGGAATAGGAATAACCTGCATATCACCAATCTGTAGCCCTTTTAAAGGGATTGTTGTAGTTTTGAGTTGAGGAAGTCCTCCAATATAAGGGTTTATCCCAATTGCATAGGCAAACCTATGATGTAAATCATCAATTACTTGTTTGGGACCAAAGACCTCTAAAGGACCAGTTTCACTAAATACCCGTAAATCATCAATTCCATTGATATGGTCGGCATGATTATGAGTATATAAGACAGCACTTACATCAGTTATATGGTTAATTAACATTTGCAGTCGAAACTCTGGGCCCGTATCGACAACAATGGAAGTATCACCTTCTTTTATATAAATAGAAGATCTAAGTCTCTTATTCTTCTCATTATTACTTGTACACACACTACAGGTGCACCCAATTCTGGGAACACCATAACTAGTTCCAGTTCCTAAAAAAGTTATTTCCATTAATTAACATCCAAGGAGTTAGAAAAAATACGTTTTAATGCCTCTACTTGCCTAAGAGTATATTTACTGGTGTCTTCAAACCCTTTCTTTAAAGTCTCTTTAAGTTCTTGAGCTTTCAGTTCACCAAAATCTATCCCCTCTCCTACTGATTCTAGATAAGAATAAAGGACATCATTTCCTTTTGAAGCTGACTCTTTTATATTCTTATATAAAGCAGAATCATCTAATTTAGCAATATATTCATCAATAGCAATTTTAGGAACCCTTGCCCTTTCTAGGACTGTTTCAACACTCTCTTTTAGTTGTTTTGTATCTTTCATTCCTTGATAACTCACATGGAAAAAAGCATCCGAAATGGAAGGTACAAAAAAGAATAATACAAAAAAGAGTAGTGCTGCTAAAAAAATAGCAGAAAACAATGACCCTAAAATAGTACGTTTACCCATACTAATTTCTCCTCATTATTTTTGATAATAGCATAATCTTGATTTCATAGATAGGGATGTTTTTTTAGATAACTCGAGTAATAAAGGAGGCTCCAATTTTCCCTTTTTTCCAGTCAGGAGCTAAAGAATCATTCTCCACAGCAATACTGGGAACAAGGAAAAATACTCCTAAAGAAAATCGAGAAAAGTTAAAATCGAGTCTGGCTCGGTAGGCAATAGAAAGATTCTTTTTAAACTCATCAAACGAGGAAACTCCAACTATATTATCCTTGCTTGAAACCCATAATCTAGGATTATCATTAGAATATAAGTCAAGTCCATATTGAGTTCCAGCCCCTATTGATAGGGTAGTTAAACTTGCTACCTCTGTTTTAATACTTAAGGCAACCATTCCAAAGAAATGTTGAAAAATATCATTGGCAAATACTGGGTTACCATTTTCAGTAACATCAACAATAGTACCTTGTTTAATTAACACATATCCATCAAGAGAGATTAAATTCAACAGTTCAAAACGAAGTTCACTTCCTGTAGCCCAATTATTTACATCAATGAGATCAGCTGTTTGTATTGTAGGCTCACCCACTCCTATTTGAAACTCCTGAACAGCACCAAACCCTAGCGAGTAGGGTTTGGCAAATAATCCAAGAGGTATATATAGGAGAATAACGATGATAAAAATTCTTAAGCGTAGCACTTTGTTTCTCTCTCTCTTTTGGTTCATACACTCCTTAACACATTAAGGAGTGTAAAAGTTACATTTCTAGGTCTATTTTAGAATAAGGTGAAAAGGACAGAAGCACCAACTCGGCCAGTATTCCATTGAGATTCACCTGGGAGTAACTTAGCAACATCAGCATCATTAATAGTAAACCCATTACTGTCGACTGTGTAGTTAAGACCAACAAGGACGTTACCTAATTTAAGGTCAACTGTTGCTCTCCATGTGAGATCTGATTCCATGAGTGCATCCATATACGTATCGGCATCAGTTAATTCAAAACCATCAGCATTATAGAACTTTACACCTTCATCTAATAATTGAGCACTTACTCGTGGGCCAAGACCTAAACCAACTCGTACTAGACCTAATAGGTCAAGTGAAATACCACCAGTAACTAAGCCAGTAAATGTATCGACAACTTCTGGTCCACCATTAATTTCTTTTTTTTCATACATTGCCATGACATCAACTTCGGCAAATAAGATACGGGTTCTAATATCTGCACCAAAGGTGTAGTTAGCAGGATCAGCCATCTCTTCTTCCCATACTATCTCTGCAGGATCTCCTACTGGAAGTTTGTATTGTGCTGTAGCTCCAACACTAAAGTCGAAAATACCTGCAAAAGCAACTGCAGGAACCAACATCATGATGATAGTAAGAGTTATAAGTACCTTTTTCATGTTTTTCTCCTCTTTGGAGGTTTTTCCTCCGAATATATCTTTCTAAATAAAAAGTAAGTAACTTTTTAATTTCCTAAAATAACGATAGAGTTAAAGCAACTCCACCTTTGTTTACCCCACTTGAAGTAAAAATCTGCTCAATCGAATCACCAATGTTACCACTAGTTTCTCTAAGATAAAATAGGGATAAGGTTGCTGGACCAAGGATGATATCAACACCTGCTTTTAGGTGAATTGGGGAATCCTTTATCACCTCAAAGAATGGAACACCCTCATCACGGTTATTATATCGCATCTTTTCACCAGGCTCATCGGGCAAATCTAACTGAGTAGAAAGGCCACCACCTAATGATAAGTATATCACATCATTTATTATAGGGATATCTAGTAGCAATGAATAATAGATGTTCATCAAATTATTATCCCCACTTACTGATGCAGCAAGTACTGAAGCATGCAATATCGAAATTCTTACATCCATACCAAATCCAAAATTCCAATTGGCCCCTTCGCTCATACCTTCAAAAAAACTACTTTCTTCAATTCCACTATCAACATCATAGAGAGTTACAACCTGAAGCCCTACATCAAACAGGCTTCTTGCACTCAAGATACTCATGCAAAGAAGAAGAAACACCAAGGCAAGTACATTTTTTTTTCTCTTCATTAATCTCTGCTTCTCCCTTGATAGTTGACATAAGGATAACATTTAGTGTGATAAAAAGGATACAAATATTTGATATTTTTTATATAAAAATAATTTTTTTTATATAACAGATATAGAGATAAGTGTCAACAATGTTACTTTCCCATACTTGAAATAAGCTCATCAACTTCGTTCATCCAAAGAGCAGAGCTCGCATCACTTGGCATGCGGAGGTCTCCTCGAGGAGAAAAAGAAGCAGAGCCAACTTTAGGACCATCCGGCATACAAGAGCGTTTAAATTGTTGAGAGAAAAATCTACTATAGAACACCCTCATCCACTTAAGGATTGTTGCTTCATCATATATTCCCACAAAGGCATGGCGTGCTAGATGAAACACTTTTGTTGGGGTAAAATCCCACCGAATGCCATAAAAGATGAAAAAGTCATGCAATTCATAGGGCCCTACAATATGTTCTGTTACTTGAGAAATCTCCCCATCAACAGAAGGAAGAAGTTCTGGGCTTACAGGTGTATTCAAGATATCTATAAGGGTAGAGGTGACCCTCTCTTCAGTTGCTGAATCAGCCTCATGGCGCACAAGAGTCCGCACTAACGTCTTAGGAATTGAAGCATTTACCCCATACATAGACATATGGTCTCCATTATAAGTAGCCCAACCAAGGGCTAATTCAGATAAATCTCCTGTCCCTATAACAAGGGCTCCCTCTGAGTTTGCTATATCCATTAAAACTTGTGTTCTTTCTCTTGCTTGAGAATTCTCAAACGTTACATCATGAACATTTTCATCATGATTAATATCTGCAAAATGCTGCTTCACCGAAAAGGTAATATCTATCTCTTTTAAGGTAACTTTGAGCGCCTCAGAGAGAGCAATAGCATTGTTCTTAGTCCTTTTTGTAGTTCCAAAACATGGCATTGTAATTGCAATAATCCCTTTTCTATCTAGCTTCAGATGAGCAAAGGCTCTATAAGCGACAAGTAAAGCAAGAGTTGAATCTAATCCTCCAGAGAGGCCAATGACTACTCTCTTAATATTTGTGTGAGATAATCTTTTCACTAGTCCCATTGTTTGAATAGTTAAGATATCCTCACACCTCTCATTTAATTGATTCTTGTCAGAAGGGACAAATGGATAGGGATTAATATGCCTTGTTAATGGAACATCTTTAATAGGGGTATTAAATTCTATCTTTTGGTAAGAAT
>SABI01000480.1 GCA_009929055.1 Spirochaetia bacterium
ATGCTATAGAGATGCTCAAGCTCTTCCCCACTCCCATCATCAGTGCCTATCCTGAGAGTGAGGATTTCATACAAGAGTTCAGCACGTTCACCAGGAAGATACTTGCTACGCGGGGTGTCTGCACCCTCAAGGCAAGACCAAAGGCCGCTGAGGTTGCTACTGGTATGTATGCTATCAAGGGCAGCGAAGCATTCTTTAGCCTGGTGCAGTCAGTAGTGTTGTACTAGCAAGGGTGACTAAGGAAGCAGAGAAGAAAGAGGGAATATCAAGGGCAATCACAAAAAAAGCGCAAAAAGTGTGATGAGACTCACATAATTAGCGCTTTTTATGTGAAATGCCCCCATTAGCAACTCCAGACCTATACCAGGAAATCCCTCTGTTTCCATTTCATTAGCCCTTACCTCACTGGTACCTCAGCCATTCTACTCCAATGGCTAGGAGAGGTGTACCCACGTATTGGCAAGAAGCTTACCACACAAATCAAGCTTTTTGGTTCGTACTAGAGTAGCAAGAAATGATTTGTTTTTTACACCTTAAACAATTTGTCATTTTGAGAGAGAGAAAGAATTTCCATTGATTCAATATCTATATCGATTGGTAATTTATCTCGCAAGACTGGAAGTATATATTGACAATTAACCTCATCTACAATTTCTGTTAATAGATTTGTTATCTGGTTTGAATGAACATTCTCTATTTGATCTTGTAGAATAAAATGCAAGCATGGTATATCAAACTTATCAGCAAACAAAATATATGCCAAATCAAATGAAGCCATCTGACTCTTTTTGCTTCCAGTGCCGGGATTTCCTTCAATATTTCCTATCTTAAATTTGTAGATACCATCTTGATTTTCAGCACTTAATAACGAAAACTCACCATCAAGGCGATTAGATATCTCAGAGAAGTATTGATTAAACTCTTTTATTCTTTCTTGTATCAGGTTGTCTTTTAACTCAAGTCCTTTATTAATTATTGAGAGCTTCTTATCAATGGTGTCTAGTTTTGAAATACTGCTTTTCCAAACTCTATATTGTTCGTCAAGATTACCCTTTTTTTCATGGAATTTATTAAGCTCTTCAATTATGATATTTAAATCATCGATTGCACCACTTTTTTGTAATTTTCCAGTCAGATATTTTTCATTCTTCAATAGGTCAGCTAATCTATTTTTTGATTTTAGTAATTCTTCCTCTAACTCGGGAAGTTCTTCTGTAATAAATGCTAGTTTATTCTCTATCATCGTATTATAAAAATTCACTGTTTCCTTAAACGACTTCTGTAAATCAGGAATTAATACTTTTGCTTGCTTATATAAAGATTCAATTTGAGAGACATTAATGTTTGCAAATTCTTTTTCTAAGTTATCTTTGCTTTCAATAATTAGCTCTTTCCTTAATGCTATTCTTGATATTTTTGATACTGAGGGTGATTCTATTAATCCAATAATTAACCATAATCAATTAAGCGGCTGGGGAGCATTAGCCGTCCAGCTAATTGATAACGGCCAACGTCTCAAAATTAGTGCAACATCAACTGGACCAGACGGACGTTATGACATCACTCTCAACGCTCAAGATACATTGGGCGCAATTAGTACTAAAACTTGTCCAATTATTATCGGCAATGGTTTATGTGGTAATAA
>SABI01000481.1 GCA_009929055.1 Spirochaetia bacterium
GCTTCTATTGGAGAAATGCCTAATACATTAAATGCACCCGATAACACCGCAAGCCTTTCCTTAAGCCCAGACACATCTTCTCCCGCTAATTTAGACCTAGAAGATATTAAATCAGAAGTATTTGCATAATCCTCTCTTAGCCTTGAAAGAAAATCCTCTATACTCTCATCTCCCTTACGGGTAACTAATTCGCCAAATTTATTGAGAGTAAGTGCGTATTTAGTTAGTTCTTGTTCCCAATCAGAAGCATTTAGCCACTCAGGTTTAGGAGGCCACATTTCCCCGCCCGTTTCGCCACCAATAGTTTTGAACATTTTTTGTGCAGTTTGTTCGGTTTTATCAAAACTATCTTGTAGTCTATTAGAAGTGTCTAAATATGCTTGTAGAGGGTTTTTATCATAAGCACCCCCGCCAAATTTAGCCTTAGCTTCGGTTAGTGAGTTAAACAGTCTCTT
Organism: Spirochaetia bacterium; assembly: GCA_009929055.1. GTDB lineage: Bacteria > Spirochaetota > Spirochaetia > Sphaerochaetales > Sphaerochaetaceae > SABI01. Next base: position 456 of record SABI01000481.1, read on the forward strand.
TGTTTCTGTATCCAAACTTTCAAAGTCTTTTGTCCCCCACAGAACAGGAGTTAAGGCCTCTTTAAGTCTTTCTTTTTCATAAGAACTTAATTTAGTAGTTCTATCAAGTGCATCATATAATCCCTTTAATTGTTTTTCTATGCCTTTGGCTAAGTCCTCTTTAGCACCCTCCATAGCTTTCTCATATCCTCTCTCTTGTGCAGTCTCAATAATCTTTGTCTTAAGCACTTCGTAGGCATCGGCAAGGTCTAATACCCCGCCCTTTTCATTTTTTAGTCCGCTAAGGGTGTCGCCGAAAGTTCTCTCAATATCATTTCTTGCCTTAAGATACTCTGCACTGCCCTCTTTTGCTAATTGTAATCTAGCATATAATCTATCAAGCTCCTTTACTTGAACTCCAGTTTCTGCACTTGTCTTTGCATAGGATTCTTCAAGCCTCTCTAGTGATTTTTCTAAGTCTGTTTGATAGCTTATAAGTTTATATATTCCATATCCTAGTGCTGCGACCGCCACGCCTGCTAGGAGATAAGGATTTTTTGCCATAGCAATGTTTAGTCTTTCTTGTGCGGCAGTAAGGGCATTTGTCATAGCAACTCTTAACCCTTGCCAAGTAGTTATAGTTTTCTCTGCTGCACCCATCATAAGAGTAGCAGAATATCTAGCCTTTTCAACAGCAGTTAAAGACAAAACAACCGCCTTATAAGCACCATAGGTTAATGTTAATTCAAGAATTGTCTTGCCAACATCTTCATAGTTACTAATTAAGAACCTAAGCGTATCAACTCCGCCTTTCAGAATACTGTCGCCCTTTTCTCCTATCTCGGAAAACATTATCTGATAAGCATCTTTTAAGTTGGAAACCTTACCCTTTAAAGTCTCGGCTTGTATCTCCTGCATCTTATAAAACTTACCACTCGCAGAAGTCATATCCTCAAACATCTCCTTAATCATAGAAAAAGGAACTAACCTTGCTGACACCTTATCAAACACATCTGCCGCAGTAATACCCGTTTCACCAAGAGCCTCAAATTTCTTTCTAAGTTCCTCAATAACAGGTATTCCAGCCTCTGTCAGTTGCCTGATTTCTTGGCCCCTTAAAACCGAAGCAGCCCTTATCTGTCCGTAAGCCAACACTAGCCTATCCATACCTACACCTAAACCTGCGGACACATCCGAAAGCATCTTAGTC
>SABI01000099.1 GCA_009929055.1 Spirochaetia bacterium
TAGGAGCAAAAATATGGAAAAACAGCATACCTATACAAAAATAGTAGCAACAATTGGCCCATCATCATCTTCATATGAGATGATAAGAGACATCATTAAAGCAGGAGCAAGGGTAATTAGACTCAACTTTAGTCATGGAACTCATGATGACAAACAGCAAGCATTTGACTGGGCACGAAAGGCTTCTAAAGACCTAGAGACGCCAATTGCTATTTTTCAAGATCTTCAAGGTCCTAAAATACGTCTTGGCTTGTTAGAACAAGACTCTATTGTCGTGAAAAAAGGAGAGTCTCTCACCCTTACCACCCTCCCTGTAGTAGGAACGAGAGAGGTAGTAAGTATTGACTATCCCAATTTACACGAAGAAATTAGTATAGGCAGTAGAATCCTTATTGATGATGGCCTTATTGCCTTAAGGGTAACAGCAATAGAAGGGAATCAGATACTCACTACTGTAGTTGAAGGGGGAGTAATAAAACCTCGTAAGGGGGTAAATCTTCCTGGCGTTCCCCTAAAACATCTCTCTAGTTTTACCAAAAAAGATGAAAAAGATTTAGAATTTGCCTTCAAGAATGATATTGATTATGTTGCCCTCTCCTTCGTTCGTAGTGAAAAAGATGTTATTGCCCTAAGAGATTATATGAGTGCTACTTTTCATAAAGAGATTCCTATTATAAGCAAAATTGAGAAACCAGAAGCAGTAGAGGCCATTGATGCAATTATCGAGCACTCTAATGCAATTATGGTAGCTCGAGGAGATTTAGGGGTTGAGATGTTTGCTGAAGAGGTTCCTATTGCTCAAAAGTCAATTATTAGAGCTTCTCACGTAGCAGGCTTACCAGTTATTACTGCAACCCAAATGCTTGAATCTATGATGAGTAATCCTAGGCCGACCAGAGCTGAGACAAATGATGTAGCTAATGCTGTGTTAGATGGAACGAGTGCTGTCATGCTTAGTGGTGAAACAGCTGCCGGGATATTCCCCCTTAAAGCTGTTGAAACAATGAATACTATTACTTCCTATATCCAACAATCCAAAGAGTTCAGACATAGTGTGTTAGACCAAGGTCTCAACCGTGATTATTTAAATTTACGCAATAAAAAATCTATTACAGAGGCTGTAGGTCTCGCATCTCGAGAATTAGCCCTTGCAGTAAATGCTTCCTACATTGTCTGTTTTACCTATTCAGGCTCTACTGCAAGAAGAATTGCAAAATACCGACCAGCGACCCCCATTATTGCCCTCTCTCCTATTCAAAAGACTGTAAATCAGCTTGCCCTCTCTTGGGGTGTGAGACCAGTACTTACTGAAGGTTTAGAGAATCTAGATCAGTTATTAGCATATGCTCCTTCTTTTTTAAAAGAACAGCATTTAGTTGAAAAAGGAGATATTATTGTAATTACATTAGGGGTTCCTGTAGGATCTTCTGGTTCTACTAATATGATTAAAGTGGTGGTAATTGAATAATAACTCTCTTATCTCGTTTGTTTACGACATAGACCCCCATCAAGATAATAGCTGACCCTAATAAGGCTATTGGATGGGGGAAATCTTTGAAGATTATCATGCTAAGGATAAGGACAAAGACAGGGGGAACATTTGCATATACTGAAGTTTTTGCACTTCCTAATATGTCTATTGCTCTGTTCCAAAGAATATTTGCCCCAAACAGAGCAATGATACCTGAATAAACTGCAAGAAGTATAATTTTGAAAGATATGAGAGAAAAGTCAAAATTTATCACATTTTTTGTATTAACAAGGGTATAAAAGAGAACACTTACCCCCATAACAAAGCTTGTTAGTTGTAATGTAGGATACTTCTTTAAGTAGGGTTTTAAGAAAGTAGTATTCAAGGCAAAGCCAAATTCTGCTACTACTACCAGAATTATTCCAGTGAGGCTTGTTTCAAGCATTCCCTCTTTAGATGAACTAAAAAGGGCTATTAGGGTTAATCCCACTAGGGTAAAAAGAACTCCTATGATAATAGGAAGTGTAATTTTTTCTAATTTAAATACAATAGATAAGATGACTACATGAATGGGCATTGTCGCCATAAGGATTCCCCCAATAGCGGGAGAGGTGTTATCGAGGCCAATTGGAAAGAGTAATTGAAATACTCCATACCCTCCAATTCCTATAAGAATAAGGAAAAAGAGGTCTCTTTTTTCAAATGGAACCCTATTAGATGAAAAGAATGCTAAGTAAACCATAAGGGGAAACGCAATCAAGAGTCTTAATAAATTAAAAAGAGGGGCACTCATATAGGTAAAAGCAATCTTGAAGGCAATATTATTAAATGACCAAATAAGGGTGACAAACAATACGACTATGTGGATAAGATAGCGGTGCTTAGTTGGTGTATTGTTCATATAGCGTACTCCCCTTATTAAAAGCCACAATAGCATATTTTTGATAAGAGGAGTAGCGATTCTCGTTAGAGATTATCTTCAATTACCCAGTGATGGTGAATAAGATCATCCACACTCTTAAAGGTGTGAAAGAGGAGAGTTTCACTTCCTTGCTCTTCAACAACAAAAGAGTTCTCATCCTCATGATACCAAAGTAACCCTTTTTTTGCTTCTAAAGTAATACACACTACGGGCAATGTCTGAAAATACGATAATTTCACTACCCCAGTTGGGTCTATAAGGGATTCAATTGTTTTGCCTTGTAACTTCTCAATTGCATCTATGTTCATATCTTTCCTCCATCGATAGTGTGATTATACTATTTAGGAGGGGACATATAGTGTCCTTGTAAGAAAATCTTTTGCCCTCTTATCTAGACTTTTGTGTAGTATACAAAAAGTTACATGATTTTTTCTAAGCGCTCAGTAATATTCATTAAGTGGTCTCCTATTTGCTCAACGTGTCGAACCACATCGATATAGAGAAGTTCACTTTTTACATCAGAACCACTTTGAAGTCTCTTAGATGCTGATTGCTTTAAAATATTCCTCATTCTGTTAATATCATTTTCTAATTTTACAGCTACTGCCATATTCTCTGTATCGATATGTTCATTGAGGTGACTCTTAATAAAGCTAATAAAGCGGGTAACAAGGGCTACATATGGGGTAATTTTTTCCATCGCATTTTCATCAAATAAGATATGTTGTTTATAACGACGCTCACACAAGATAATAAGATTAAAACAACTGTCTCCTATACTCTCTAATTCATTTGTTATCCTCATCATGCTATAGACGTTATTAGCACTCACCCTGTTCATGTTGTCCATACTACAATTAGAGAGGAATTTGGTAATCTCTTCTTGCATTTTATCGGTAAGATCTTCCATTTTCTTGTACTCTTCTACCTCTGCCCCCATTTTCTTCTCTGGGTTGCTAAAGATATCCCAAAAACCACTAAACATGTCACACACAATATCTGCCATCTTAGAGAGTTCCCTTTTAACAGTAATCAAATAGAGTTCAGGAGTATCTTGAAGCGACGCGCTGATGTATTTAAGGGAATAGGATTCAGGAGCATTTTTATCTTCTGGAATCCATCGTTTAACAAGATAGGAAATTTGTGGAACAAAAAAGACACATATAAAGGTATTGGTTACATTAAAAAGGGTATGGAACATAGCTAAGTGGGCTGGAAGTAATAAAGAGTTAGTCGTGGTATAGACATCTCCTGGAACTAACGTATTCACAAGGCGTAAGAAAGGGGCAAAGACAATACTCATCCACAATACCCCGAAAATGTTAAAGAGGGTATGGGCTCTACTTGCCCTTCTTGCATTCACACTTGTACCCACTGAGGCGACAAAGGCTGTAATGGTAGTTCCAATATTTTCCCCTAACACAATTGCTGCAGCGGTTGGAAAATCTATCCATCCAGCATATGCCATGGTGAGGGTAATCGCCATGGCAGCTGAAGAAGATTGAACGATGATAGTCAACAGTGCTCCAACGATGACAAAGAAGAAGTAGGACAATATACCGTGCTGAGTAAATACTGTGACTGCGCTAAGAATTTCTGGATGATTTGAGATATCAGGGACAGAGTTTTTTAAGAAGTCGAGCCCCATAAAAAGTAAGCCAAACCCAATTAATGTCTCTCCAAGATCTTTTTTGTTAAACTTTTTTACAAGCATCAGAATGAATCCAATACCAATAACAGGGAGGGCGATAGCTCCCATCTTCACTTTAAACCCTAATATTGCAACTATCCATCCGGTGACAGTCGTTCCAATGTTAGCTCCCATAATCACACCGATAGATTGGGTAAGGGTAAGTAAGCCTGCATTTACAAAACTCACCACCATAACGGTTGTAGCAGAAGAGGATTGGATGATTGCCGTAATAGCTACCCCTGTAAATATTGCCATCACCCTATTAGCTGTCATGAAGTTTAGTATCGCGTGTAGTTTATCTCCAGCTACTTTTTGAATACCATCACTCATCGTGCGCATTCCAAAAAGAAACAGCCCAAGACTTCCTATTACCATAAAGATTGTATAAATCATATAAACTCCTAGCGAATACTCAACGTTTTTTAGCCTATAGTAAAAATGTATCAGAGTGTTCCCTCTATGAAAAGGTATAGGGGCCAATTTTCATCGAATAAGGGGTAAATACTCTGCTACTGGTATATAAGAAGTGCTAATAATTCTATTCAAAATTATTTGGATAGAATTTAAAGGATAATGTACTTTTTCGCTTTACTGTAGAGACTTCTAGGCAAATTTAGCTGATAGATATCACTTAGAGGGGTGTTTTTTCGCATATTAACAATCTTTTGAGCCGTAAGAGGACCAATTCCAGGAACACGAAGTAATTCTTCTTTTGATCCCTTTTTAAGGGAAACAGGAAAAAATTCTTGGTGCTTAGTTGCCCATACCTCTTTTGGGTCTTTTGAGAGGTCTAGGTTTCCTTCCTTACCAAATACCAAATCATCATAAGAAAAGTTATACTGCCTAAATAAGAAATCTGCTTGATAGAGTCTATGCTCTCGAGTAATAACATAGTCTTCTTTTGAGGTATGAGAGAGAGAAAAAGGAAGTTGGTCTATCTCCCTCTTCTTAATTTCTCCAGGAATTGTGGGATCCCCTAGCCCTCCTTGATAGGCACTAAAGTAGAGACGATCAAACTTAAGGTGGTCATACATATTATAGCTATAAGAAAGTATTTCTTTATCAGATTCATCGCTCGCTCCAACAATAAATTGACTTGTTGTGTGAACTTTTTGAAAAGGAGAGCCTTTTTGACTCATCTGTGAGATATATTTCAAAGGTTCAATAATATCTTTCATATAGTCTTTCTTGTGAGTGAGTTTACTAAAGTGATTAATTCCTGGAGTTTCAATATTTAGTGAGACTGCAGAAGCAAGTTGCATTGCTCTATTAATTGCTTCAATACTGGCTCCTGGGATAATTTTTATATGGATATATCCCCTGTAATGGTAGCGATAACGGAGAATTTCTGCACTCGCAATAAGACGATCCATCGTATATTCAGCTGATCCTATAATACCGCTACTTAAGAAGATACCAATGATAGGTTTATGAGATAAAAAGTTTATAAAAAAAGAGGCTATCTCATCAGGGGTAAGAGAGGTTCTTCGTGTATCACTCTCTTCCCTTAATGGGCAGTAGCGACAATCACTCGTACACGCATTAGAAAGGAGAGTCTTTAACATAATACCAGAGCCCCCAGATGCTACCGTTACCGGATAAATCCAAGAGCCCCCACTACCACGAGTTCTATGTTCTTCTTTAGCCTTTGTCCCACAAGCACAGGACAAATCATACTGGGCATCGCGAGAAAGAATATCTAATTTATCGACTACATCCATAAAAACAAGATAACATATGTATAGTAGTTTAGCAATATATTATGGAATTTCTCGAGGGTCTATATCCTTTTCGTAATTAACTCCGTCATACCCAAAACCGTGAATGTATTGATACTCTTTTTGGAACCCAGCGAGGTCTCCTTCTTTCATCAACTCACCCTCTTTTTGCAAAGCCCATCTTCTATCTACTTCTTGTTGAACGTCACTGCGCATTTCCCAGTCATCAAGACGAATTCGATTCTCTTCATCAACTTCAATATCTTTACCACTATAGAGGCGGTCACAGAAGAGGCGATACATCTGACCAATACACTCTTCGTGTATCCCCTTCTCTTTCATTACATCATATAAGAGGGAGATATAAAGGGGGACAACAGGAATTACGCTACTCGCTCTTGTAACAAGGGCTTTGTTTACTGACACAAAGGCTTTTCCCCCTAAAAGGGAGAGAGTTTCTTGTAGTTCATGTGAAGTTTTCTCTAGATGCTCTTTTGCCTTACCTATTGTCCCCTCTCTATACATTGGATAGGTCACTTCAGGACCTATGTATGAGTAGGCAACTGTAATTGCATTCTTGGCAATAACATTTCTTGATAATAGATAATCAATCCATAGTTTCCAATCTTCACCGCCCATTACTTTTACTGTCTCTTGAGTCTGTTCATCACTCGCCCTTTCTAATGACTCTCTCACCACCATACCACTAGAGGTATCGAGAGAGAGGGATGAATAATCTTTACCAATAGACTTAATAACCGAACGATACATCACTCCTGTAACGGGGTCGAGTCTCATAGGAGAGGCAAGGGAGTAGACAATAAGATCAACTTGTCCAAGATCTTGGGCAATAATATCTGCTACATCTTTTTTAATTTCAGATGAAAAAGCATCACCGAAGATACTCTTTGCATAGAGCTTTCTCTTTTTGGCCTCTTTTTCAAAACTTTTAGTCATATAATAACCAGGTGTGGCTGTTTTCTTCTCACTTGGTTCTCTTTCAAAACTTACATTAATTGTACTTGAACCACTTAGAATGGAGGGTACAATACGGCTAGAGAGGCCATAGCCAGTTGAGCCGCCAATGACTAAGATTCTTTTAGGAAAGAGGGATGAGTCACATTCACCTTTACGTTTTTCTAGAAATTCAATATGGGAATCGACATATTTCTTACACCCAACTGGGTGGGCTGTGAGTGAGACGTTTCGCATCACCTTGTGGCTAATTATCATTTTCATCTCCCCTCTTACCAACAATACACATCCAACTCGCTTCACATGCGACTTTACCATCTACAGTAATTGTCCCTTTTTGGCGAATCATAATCCTCGATACTCTCACATGTTCTACACTCATAATAGCAGTATCACCAGGTCTTACTTGATTACGAAATTTAGCCTTCTCGATACTTGCAAGGACAAAAAATGTCCCCTTTGCTAAGACACCAGTTTGACGTAAACCAGCCCCTCCAGTTTGTGCTAAAGTTTCAAGAAGAATAACACCAGGGACAACAGGGTAATCGGGAAAGTGACCTTGAAAAAAAGGTTCATCGATTCCAAAATAACGTGTTCCTACACATCCTTCATCAGAGGCTTCAAGTAGTTCATCGAGGTATAAAAATGGCGCCCTATGTGTTAATAATTCTTCAGCTGATTCAAAATTACTCATATCCAGTTCCTTCCTTTACTCAATAAATGCTGCAATAACGAGAGCACCATTGTGTCCACCAAACCCAAGGGACTCACTTAATGTATAGCGTATAACACCATTTTGTCCTTTGTTCGGAACAAAATCAAGGTCACATTCTGGGTCTTTTTCATCTAAATTGAGGGTACAAGGAAAAAATTGATCTCTAATTGCTAATAAACAGACAATTGCTTCAACTGCTCCCGCAGCTGCAACAAGATGTCCTGTCATCGATTTCGTAGAAGAAACTTTCAGCTTATAGGCATGTTCTTTAAAAGCGTGTTTTATAGCTTTAGTCTCCATCACATCATTTGCTTCAGTACTTGTTCCATGTGCATTAATATAATCTACTTGGTCATAATTAATTTCTGCCTCTTCCATGGCCTTAGTCATAGCTCTTGCAGCCCCTAAACCTTCAGGATTTGGAGCAGTAAGGTGGAAGGCGTCGTTGGTCATTCCGTAACCAAGAATCTCTCCAAATATTGGGGCATTTCTTTTACGAGCAGACTCTAATTCTTCTAAAATAAGAATTCCAGCCCCTTCACTTAAGATAAAGCCATCTCTATTTTTATCAAATGGACGACATGCTTTTTCAGGAGTTTCATTGTATGAGGTAGAGAGGGCATGAATTCGACAAAATCCTGCAACAGCTAACTTTGTGATAGCTCCTTCAGTACCACCTGTTATAGCAGTATCGACAATTCCATGTTTAATTGCATGAAAAGCAGCACCAATAGCATCAGTTCCTGAAGCACAAGCAGTAACTGTGGTGTGAGATGGACCAGTTATTCCATATTTTATTGAAATATTACCAGCTGCTTCATTAGCAATAAGCTTTGGAATAGTAAGAGGAGCTACAGCTCGAGGCCCTTTAGAGAAAAGTTTTTCCATATTCTCTTCAACTACTTCAAACCCTCCAATGCCATTACCCATGTAAACCCCAGTTCTGTCGGGGTCATACCCACCTTCTCCATCTTTACCAAGTTTAGCCATAGTCATTGCTTCAGCGGCGCTATAGAGGGCATAGGTAGTAAAATCGGCAACAGAGCGAAGTTCTTTTTTATCAAGAACATCGGTTGGATCAAAATCATTTATTTGACCTGCAATTTTTGCAGGATAATCGGTGATATCAAAACGGGTAAGGGGGCCAATACCACTCTTACCATCTTTAATATTCTGCCAAAACTCTTCTATCCTTTTTCCTAATGGGTTTACTG
>SABI01000482.1 GCA_009929055.1 Spirochaetia bacterium
AGCAAAGGTATAGTCACCGTCCTCTACAGACTTTCTGGTAATATCATAAAGAGAAAGCAATCCCTTGAAAGACCCCATTTCCTCGAATAGAATCCAACCTCTCTTACCTCTCAGCTTCTCACTATCATCCTTTGCAGATACAGCAAGTACTTGATTCAGAGAGCCTTTCTCTACACCATATTCATCCTTATAACCCATTTGCCAAGACATCTCATTAGGAGAGTTCTTTAGCATAAGGTGTGGGAAAGGAGTATTAGCAAAGCTAAAGTTAATTGAAGGCTTGAACTTAGACAGAGTACCATCCTTATCATCTTTCAGATATTCCTTTTGATAAGCTGTAAGTACTGTAATAACCCTTCTATTTGATTCTTCACTCTCTCCAAGTATAAGATTATGGCTCATAATTGCTGCTAAGCTATAAGACTTAGCACAACCCCTCTTTGCCAATTCAATAGAATGTTTACCCCCCTCTCTTGCTTGCCATAGGTAATGGAATCTCCAATATATACCTTCAAAGAAGAAAGGGAAAGCCTCAGTTCTGATAGCCTTCTTTCTTCCTTCTATCAGTTTATTAACCATCATAGGACAGTAGTTCATAAACCAATAATTAAAACCTGTAACCCATTCTCCATCTGATTCTCTCACATAACCTTCATAGCATCTTCTCTTTTCTTCATCCCAGTATCTTCTGAACTCTGAGTTAGGATTACTATTAGGTTTTAAGAATGTATAGCACCCATATTTCAAGAAATGCAGAGCTGGTTGTCTGAAATAATCAGCATCTTCAATAATGTGTGGATTAGTAATATCTACTATAATCCTGCCCTTTTCATCCCTTGGTAAGTCCCTTGCATAAGGTCTGTTGGGAGATATAAGTCTCTTGACAAATTCTACTGTAGTGAGAGTCTCAAGTAACTGTTCCTGAACCTCCTGAGGAAGGGTATTCATTAGCTCCTCAGTAAGTTCAGTTTGGTATTTATTCATTTGAATCATTGCATAACTCTTTAAAATCTTGTGTATTAATATACTCCAGAAGAGACTTAGTAATAGAAGTGGTTAGTAGAGATAAGACTTTAGTCTCTTCTGCATCAGTAACAATTCTATTAGAATGCTGAGCACCAAATGCAGGTATCTTTTCACTCTTAGTTACAAACCACACTTGCATTCTATAAGTCTTCTGTGACTTAGCTACAGGGTTAGTATCTACTATTTTATGTAATACAAAGTATCCCTTTCTTCTGTTAGGGAAGCCTTCATAATATACATTAAGTCCTTCTACTATATCATTTATTTCCATAACTATAAGTCCTCATATATTGCTTTTTCCTGTGCCCCTCTTACCCTATCATTCTGTGATAATTCCTTAGCAATAGCTCTTTCAGCTTCATCCAAGTCCTTAACCATTGATGGTATAAGTTTAATAATAGCACCTAATTCCTTAGTCTCTTTTATATCAAGTTCAGTTAGGTCCATACTCCTTAACTTCATTCTATACTTATCAACAAGCATCCTTGTATCATCAAGTAATAACTCAGAAGTAGTCTTAAAACTTGCATATAGTGCTTGAGCTTCTTTCACAGTAGTATCAGGTTCCCAGTTATCTTTCATACCTTCACCCTGCTTAATAGCTTCTTTTCTTTCC
>SABI01000100.1 GCA_009929055.1 Spirochaetia bacterium
AACTGGACCAATCTATGATTTACATACTCCACCCCTTACTATTGGGCCAAACAACGTAGCAGTTCCTGATGCTTATTTCAAAGTTATCCTCGATTATAAAGAACCTGAGTTAAAGGCTATTGCTTTTATTCTCAAAAACGAAGGATCCAATTCTCCCTTACACAGCTTTGCTGTGAGTGTAGATGCTGTAGAAGAACTAACCAGTATTGATTTCTTCCCCCTCCTTGAAGATACAATAGAAGAGACTCTTGAATCATCTTTTGATATAGACCTATGGGATGTTAATAGGTTTAGTGCTTCAAAAGAGGAAAGGCGAAGTTATCTGAGTAATAGGGAGCAGGGCATTGCAGAAGAAACTACTCTACCTGAGTCGAACAATCCTCTTTATACCTTATTACTAGATGTGATGATGGAGAGTAAAAAGGAGATTCAATATCTCATCAAAAGCTATATAAAAATGTGATGAGAAAGAAATCTTTACCTAAAATTTATTTTTTGGTGGTACCCTTCTCTCTTCTTTGGTAGTATGCTACTAACACAAAAGAAAAAATAGTAGTATATTAACAACTTAAGGAGTTTGTTTTCATGAAAAAAATTTATTTAATAGCTTTCGCACTTATTCTTGTACTTATGGTAGCTGGTTGTTCAGGAACTTCAAAAATGCCCAAAGATGTTCCACCACCAGCGCCTGTAGAAGAGACTCAACCAGCGCCAGAAGCTGCTACGCAAGCAGTTATTGAAACACCAGTTGAACAAGAGCCAACCATCATAAGTGAAAGCCTTCCAGTAAGCTCACTTGATGCAGACCTCGATCAAAAGTTCTCATATGCCTATGCGCATTTACTTACTTCAGGATTGATAGAACAAAATATGCTTCTCGAAGTTCCCCCATTTATTCTTGGGTCAAGTACTTTCTTTAATGGAGAAGAGCCTATCTTTACTGATGAAGAAATAAATGGTGCTTTTGAACAGTATCAAGCATTACTTGATGGAGTAATGAGTGAAGAAGAGTTTAGTGCTGTACAAGAAAATGGTTATTCAATGAAATATCTATTTAGTTATGGCTATGGCTATGTAGTTCAATTTAATCTTCAAACTCAAGGAATTATCGTAAGTCTTGATGATTTCCACGATGGTGTCTCTGATGCATTTGCCCAAATCCCCCTCGATATGAGTGACGAAGAGATTGATCTATTATTCAATGCCTACATTCAAAAACTCAATACTCAATATGAAGAAGTCTATTCTCAATTGGCTACTACTAACTTAGCTGAAGCAGAAGCTTTCCTTGCAGAAAACGGACAAAGAGAAGATGTAATGACCACAGATAGTGGATTACAATACGAAATTATGTCAGAGGGAAGTGGAGAAACACCAAAAGTTACCGATACTGTCAAAGTAGATTACCAAATTACATTCTTAGATGGCTCAGTTGGTGATAACTCATATGCTCGAGGAGAGCCTGCAGTATTTGCCCTTGAGAATTTAATCCCAGGCTTTATTGAAGGAGCTACCCTCATGCCAGTAGGATCTCATTATCGATTCTTCATCCACCCAGATGCTGCTTATGGAGAGGCAGGGAATGAGATGATTCCCCCTAATGCTCTATTAATATTTGATGTAGAACTACTCGAAATTGTACAAACTTCAGCTCAATAACTCGTACAGTTTCTCCCTTATAAGGCTATCTTCAAGTCAGAAGATAGCCTTTTCTTTGATTGACGAAACATCTATTCCTCATTATGTTTCTATCAAAGAGGAATACTATGGCACACATATATGACAATATTACACAAATAATTGGAAAAACACCCTTAATAGAACTCCACAGAATGAAAGAACTCTACAAGTTTGATTCTCGTCTAATTATCAAATTAGAGTCCCTTAATCCAGGGGGCTCTGTAAAAGATAGAATTGCAAAAGCGATGATTGAGGAGGGAGAAAAGGCTGGCCTATTAGCTCCTGGTGGCACTATCGTAGAGTCTACAAGTGGAAATACAGGAATAGGACTTGCCCTTATTGCGGCAGCAAAAGGATATCACCTTATACTCACTATGCCCGATGTGATGAGTATTGAAAGAAGAGCCCTGTTAAGAGGATATGGGGCAGAGTTGATTCTTACCCCAGGAACAGAAGGGATGAACGGGGCAACGAGTAAAGCAAAAGAATTGCTTAGTACTATTAAAGGGTCTTTCATGCCAAGTCAATTTACTAATCCTCAAAACCCCCTTGCCCATTATAATTCAACAGCAGTTGAACTATATGATGATATTGATGGAAACATTGACGCATTTGTAGCAGGAATTGGTACTGGTGGAACTATTAGTGGCGTTGGTCGGTACTTGAAAGAGAAGAATCAAGAAATTCATATTATTGGAGTGGAACCCTCAGGCTCTCCTATACTAAGTGAAGGAAAGAAAGGGCCACATAAAATTCAGGGTATTGGTGCTGGTTTTATTCCAGAGACATTAAATACCTCAATATATGATGAAATATTGAGAGTTGAAAATGAGGATGCCTTCAGAGTAGCAAAGGAACTAGCTAAGCATGAAGGGATATTAGTAGGAATCTCTTCAGGGGCAGCACTTGAAGCAGCAATAAGAGTAGCTATGAGAGAGGAGTTTAAAGGAAAAACAGTAGTAGCACTCCTACCTGATAACGGAGACAGGTACCTCTCTACCCCACTTTTTCAATTTGATGAGCCTTAAATATGCAATTTATTGAACAGATGAGACCTTTTCAAGATGAAAAATATCGCCTCTTCACAAAGAATATTATAAAAGAGGGACTTCCTGTATATGGAATTCGTTCTAAAGATACGAAAGAAATCGCAAAACAAATGAAACTTTCGTCTCTCTTCGAAGATATTGAGAAAGATCAGTATCATGAACAGAGATTGATACGATTACTAATATTGGCTCAAAGTAAGATTGATGAAGGAGAGAGGATTATCTTAATTGATAAAATCCTCCCCTTTATCAACTCTTGGGCCCTCTGTGATAGCTTTTGTAGCGCCCTTAAAAGTGCCAAAAAAGAGCCAGAAATGTACATCTTTTACATAGAAAAGCAAAGCAAAGCCTCTTACTCATACAGAGTTCGTTTTGCATTAGTCATGCTCAATGCCTATTACCACACCCCTTTATATCTACAAAAGAGCCTCTCTATTATTGCTTCTATCCATAGAGGAGAAAAAGAGGTGATGATGGCAAAAGGATGGGCTATTGTTACTATGCTCTCTCACAATCCAACAGCTGTTTTACAATGGTATAAAAATGTTGCCATTGAAGAGAAGGTTCACAAAATAGTAGTTCAAAAAGGGAGAGAATCACGATTAGTCAATGAAGAAACCATTACCATCTTGAAATTAAAAAAGGCCTTTATCGATTAAGATAAAGACCCTTTATATAAACCGTGTTATATCTTATTTATAAGAGACAACACCGTTTTTCAAAGCTTGTGCAGCTAATTCAAATAATGAATTTACATGAATAGAAACACCACCAATTGCGTCTGTATGCCCCTCATCATCAGTATAAGAGATCTTAGCTACATCTTGGCTATCAAGTAAGTATTGTTCAACTTTAGCAGCTTGTTCATACCACTCTGCTTGAGCTTTACCATAGGCTTTCATGTTGTATTTACCATCCATATCGTACACTTTCTTATCATCACCTTTTTCATTAAGTGCTGACCAGTAGACGTTAACAATATTTCCATTTTCTACAAACAAAGAGACATATTCTTTCCAACCGCTACTTCCAAATGCATCTTGAATTGCATAATAGCCACCATCTTTGTATGGGCCCAGTTCTCTTGGTCCTGCTTTGAGGGCTGCACTTGCTAAATCAAATAATGAATTTACGTGGACTGAAACACCACTAATTGCATCTGTGTGACCTTCATCATCTTTATAGGTGATTTTTGAAGGATCTTGAGTCTCAATGAGATAAGCTTCTGCCCTTGCAGCTTGAACTGACCATTCTGCTTGAGCCTTACCGAATTTAACCATGTTATACTTACCAGCTGCATCATAAAGTTTTTTATCATCACCAGAACGATTAAATGCTGACCAGTTAACACCAACGATGTTTCCATTAATGACAGTAAGGGCAACATATTCTTTCCAACCACTTGAAGCAAATTCATTATCTACCATGTAATATGCACCATCAGCATAGGAGCCTCTACCTACTGGCCCTTTTGCTAAAGCAACTTTCGCAAGGTCAAAGAATTCTACTACGTGGATTGAAACTCCAGCGATATCATCGGTGTGACCTTCAGCATCCTTATAAGTAATTTTTGAAGGGTCTTGAGTCTCAAGAAGATGAGCTTCTGCTTTTGCAGCTTGTTCATACCACTCTGCTTGAGCTTTTGCAAACTTCACCATATTATACTTGCCAGCTTTATCATAAGCTTTCTTAGTAGCCCCTGCGCTCACATTCACCCCATTCCAATCAGCTTTCACAATAGAACCATTTTCCACTTCTAATGTAACAGCATACTTCCATCCACTTGAAGCAAAGGTCTCTTCAACAGCGAAATATATTCCATCTTTATACGTCCCTTGTACGGCATTTGCTTTTGGACTTTCTGTTACAGTAGCTGCAGGTGCTACTACTGTTTCAGCCTTCTTTGTGCAACTAACTAATGAAATCATCATGAAGCTAACTAACAGAGCCACCATGAATAAGATACCTATTTTTTTCATCTATCACTCCTGATATATCGATATTTATTTATAGTATATTACTTGAAAGAGAGTTGTTCAAGGGGAATGGAATATATTCTTCTCATCTTTTTCTCCCCCATATCTTTTGACAAGAGGTAAGTAAACTGATACCTTTTGTCCATGAAACACATAAAGCTTGTGGACATCTTATTTTTCACCCTTTTTTTGACAATAAGTGTCCTAAGCATTTCCCTGTTCACTACTATTTCTACCAATCCTGAAGTCCATGTAACTAGTGGGGGAAAAGAGTGGGTATATGACCTTTCTGTCGATACTAAGGCCTCTTTTGAAGGACCAGTTGGCCTTACTACTATAGAAATATTTGACAATAAAGTCCATGTTCATGAAAGTGATTGTAAAAACCAAGTGTGTGTATTAGCTGGTTGGATTTCAAAACCAGGAGAGTGGATTGCTTGCTTACCAAATAATGTATTTATTGTGATCCAAGGAGAGCAAGAAATAGCAAAAGAAGGAGAAGTAGATGAAACCTCATTCTGAAATAAGGGTAAATCTTGTAGCACTTTTAGCAGCTTGTGCCCTCTTTCTTTCAACTATAGAATACATGATTCCTAAACCAATCCCTTTTATGCGCTTAGGTATTGCAAATATCCCCCTCATTATTGCCTTAGGGGTATTATCCTATAGAGAATACTTTCTCCTTCTCCTGCTAAAAATCTTAGCTCAAGGAATTATGAGTGGAACAATATTCTCGTATATATTTCTATTCTCTATCGCAGGAAGTCTCTCTAGTGCCCTTATCATGCTCGCAGCATATACCATATTCAAAGAGAACATCAGTAGAATTGGGATAAGCCTCATAGGAGCATTAGGAAGTACTTTAAGTCAGTTGTTAATTAGTCGCCTTATATTATTTAAAGAAGCTACCTATGTAATAGCCCCCCTCTTCCTCTTTTCAGGGCTTGTAAGTTCTATCATCTTGGGTATTTTTAGCCAACAGTTTATTGGTAGTAGTAAGTGGTATAGCTCTATTAAAAAGAGGCCAGTATGAAGTACCCCACCCTCAATCTTATCAGTGGTGCTTTTCTCATAGGGGCAATTCTTATAGCAGACTCTCTCACCCTTATGTTTTGTATAACAATATATCTCATTATATTAGCTGTCAGTAGTGGAAGGAAGTTTAGAATTCTCCCTAATCTCATCCTCTTAATCACCATCTCTTTTGCTCATACTCTTCAACCAAATGGGCTTGTTCTTTTTATGATAGGAAATTTTCCTATCACACTAGGAGCCCTCATGATTGGGGCAAAAAAAGCTCTCCTATTAATTAGTTTCATCTATGCATCCCATTATATGATGAGCTCTCGTCCTCACATCCCTGGGAAGTTAGGGAATTTATTAACCCTACAATTCTACTATTTTGAAAAACTCACCACAATGTACAGAAGTATAGAGAAGAAGAGACCCTTGATGGGAGCAATAGATCAATTGCTCATCTCTGTTGAACACATCTCTTTGAGTAATGAGGGTGAAGAGAAAGAAGAAAGGGGTATTACACGAAAAGATATAATGCATCGTATCTTTCATGTTCTTTTTATCTACCTACTCCTCTTTATGTTTGCTACTCCCATGAAAGAAATAGTCCCTTTTATTGCTTTACTACCCTGAAAGCATCATCAGTGATGGTATAGGTGAGGGAGCCCTCTTTAAATCCATCAGAAAGATAGATATTTCTCTCCTTGTCGATAAAGAGCGCTTCAACATTGTCATATAAGTTAATAAGGTCTAGCCCTTTTTCAATGCCAAGGGAATAAATAGCAGTACTGAGGGCATCTGCTATAAAAGAATCATGAGTGATAATACTTGCACTTGTCAGTGGCGTAACTACTGGATAGCCATTGGTGGTATCGAGAATATGATGATATATTGTCCCTTCAACTTCTAAAAACCTTTCATAAGGGCCACTCGTAACAAGAGAAAGATCTTCAAGTTGGACAATCATTACATGTCCACCCCTGTCTGCTTCTGGGTTTTGTACTCCAATTCTCCAAGCAGTGTTATCAACTCTCTTTCCAATTGTGAGAACATTCCCCCCAAGATTGATTATGGCTTTATTCACATTATGGGCCTTTAAAATCTTAGCAACTTCATCAGCTGCATATCCTTTAGCAATTCCCCCTAAATCTAACATCATCCCTTTATCTTCTAAAAAGACACTTTTTTCTTTTTCATTAAGAGTCACTTTTTGATAATCAATTAATGGAAGTAATGTATCGATTTCTGATTGAGAAGGAACCCTAGCTCCGTCAGAGCCTATATTCCAAGCAGCAACAAGGGGCCCTACTGTAGGGTCAAAAGCTCCGTTACTTAAAGATGCTACTTCTAATGCTTTTCTAATTACATTAAAGGTATCGTCTGAAACTACCACTTGTTCAATTCCTGCTTTTTCGTTTATAAGAGAGACTTCACTACTAGGGATGCGAATAGACATCTTTCTTTCTATCTCTTCTATCCGATTAAAGGCTTGCGTAAAGGCCTCCTCTATTGGATAATCATAAATAGTTATTTTACAAGAAGTTCCTAACATGAGCTTGGATTGAGAGAGGACTTGGGAACTATTTTCTCCTGTAGATTTACTACAACTAGTAAAGAGAATGAGAAAAAGGATAACGATAAAAAAGAACTGAATTGATTTATTTGTTTGTTTCATGATACTACTATATATGTGATATATCGTATTATTCGAATAATCACAAGCATCTAGAATATTTTTCTAAGATAATAGATTGTATATTAATACAAATCCATTAATATGGGTGAATGATAATTGAAAAGGAGCGAAGAATGGATAAAAAAAGAATAGTTGTATTAGGCGGAGGATATGCTGGTGTTCACGCTGCTAAAAGACTTCACAAATCTTTTAGAGGACATAGAGATAAAGTAGAAATTACCCTCATTGATCGCCACAAAGATCACGTGTTGATGACAGAGTTACATGAAATTGCAGGAAATAGAGTAGAAGAAGCCTCTGTAAAGATTTCATTTGATAGAATATTTGCAGGAAAACAGGTAAATGTAATTCGAGATAATATTGAAACAATTGATTTTAAAGAACAAGTACTCCGTGGAAGTGGTGCCTCTTATCCATATGACCAACTCATTATTGCATCAGGGGCAGAATCAACAGATTTTAATATCCCCGGTGTAAAAGAACACTCTTTCTATGCATGGTCCTTACGGGATGTTCTTCGTATTAAACGCCATATCATGGATACTGTGAGAATAGCTAGTTACGAAACTGACCCAGTAGAAAGAAAGGAAATGCTCACCTTCGTTGTTGCTGGTGGTGGATTTACTGGCGTTGAACTCGTTGGTGAATTAATTGAATGGCTCCCTGTTCTTTGCAAGGAATATGGTGTTGATTGTAAAGAAATCACCCTCATGAACGTTGAAGCTCTTGGTTCTATCTTAAACATGCTTCCAGATAAACCCCGAAATAAAGCACTTGCTTATATGAAGAAAAAAGGGGTAATAGTTAGAACTCATAGCCTTATTGTAAATGTTGATGCAAAGTCCTTAACCCTTAAAGACGGGACTGTCATTAGAACCCGCTCCCTCATTTGGACATGTGGTATTAGGGGAACAACATTCTGTCACCTACTACCATTAGCTGATGGAAAAGTTCAACGAAAGAAAGTTGATGAATTCATGAAATCTCCCGATTATGATAATGTATACCTTGCAGGGGATGGAATATGGTTCATGGAAGATGGTCGCCCTGTTCCTCAAATTGTAGAAGCAGCAGAACAAACTGCAGCAACAGCTGCAGATGGCGTTGCTTTCAATATCAAAACAGAACTTGGTATAGCTGTAAAACCAGTAGCTCCATATAAATCAAACTTCCACGGATATATGGTAAGTATTTGTGGACGCTACGCTGTCTCCTACAATATGGGAATCGCCCTCTCTGGTTTTTTTGCACAAGGGGTCAAAC